>NZ_JBVIOL010000004.1:0-53500 GCF_055578825.1 Streptomyces sp. NPDC032822
TTTTGGCACGCTGTTGAGTTCTCAAGGAACGGACGCTTCCTTTGTACTCACCCGAGAGACTCTCTCAGGCTTTCCTCCGGGCGCTTCCCTTCGGTCTTGCGTTTCCGACTCTACCAGACCGTTTTCCGATCCGATTTCCTCGGTGCTTTCCAGGTTCCCGCTTCCGCGTTTCCCTTTCCGGCGATTCCGACTCTATCAGATCCTTTCGGGCCTGACTCCCAGTCAGAGGGGCTTGCCTTCCCGGCCGTTGGGCCGTTCCGACGTCTCAAACCCTAGCGGATCCTCCCGGCAGTTCCTAATCGAGCTGCGGGCCCCAAATCGAATTGAATTCGGGCACGCCGAATTCAACTCCGCTGAGGAGATCATGCTGGTGGTTTGTGGTGCCGCTGATGCGGCGGAGGTGTTGTCGAAGAACCGTTACGGCTCCGCGGCAACCCGAAGAACTCTACGGATCCGGCAGGGGCGTGTCAAGCGCCGCCTGTCAAGAACTTTTACGGCGGTGTCAGTCCAGGTCCGTGAGGCGCCCGCCGGCGTCCGGCTGGGCGTGCTCCACCCTGCGCAGGAGGCGGGTGAGGACCTCTTCGAGGCCGGTGCGCTCCTCCGCCGAGAGGTCCTGGAGCAGGTCGCCCTCGAAGACCGTGGCGAGACGCATCGCCTCCAGCCACTTCTCGCGGCCCTTGGAGGTGAGCTCCACGATCACGCGGACGCGGTTGGACTCGTCGCGCTCCCTGGTGACCAGACCCTCGGTGAGCATGCGGTCGATCCGGTGGGTCATCGCGGCCGGCGTCAGGCCGAGCCGCTTGGCGAGGTCGCTGGGGCCCAGCCGATAGGGGGCGCCGGAGAGGACGAGGGCCTTGAGGACCTCCCACTCGGCGTTGCCGATGCCGAGGGCGGCGGTCTGGCGTCCGTATGCGACGTTCATACGGCGGTTCAGGCGGGACAGGGCCGAGACGATCTTCTCGACCTGGGGGTCGAGGTCCTGGAACTCGCGCTGGTAGGCGGCGATCTGCTCTTCGAGGGTCGGCTCGCCGAGGCTGCCGGGGTTGTCGCCCATGGGCCGGAGTATGGCACGGGCCCGCTTGGCGTTGAAGTCCTTCGGTGTGTATTGTTCAGGATCTAACTTTAGCTTCGAAGTCTTCAGCTCTAACTACTGAGGGCTCCTCACTACCTTGGAAGAGGTGAACGTGACCAGGGCGATGGGCGCAGCGATGCGCCGGATCCACGTGGGCAACGCACTCAGCGCGTTCGGGCTCGGCTTCACCGTCCCCTATCTGTACGTCTACGTGGCGCAGGTACGAGGACTGGGTGCCATGACGGCGGGGCTCGTCCTCGCCGTCTTCGCCGTGGCGGCGCTGATCGTGCTGCCGTTCGCCGGGCGGGCCATCGTCCGGCGGGGCCCGCTGCCGGTGCTGCTCGTGGCTCTGGTCACCGCCGCTGTGGGGGCCCTGAGCCTCGGGCTGGCGAGCAACGCGACGACCGTGCTGCTGTCGGCGGCCGCGCTCGGGGCCGGGCAGGCCGTGATGCAGCCGGCGCTGGCGACGATGATCGTGGACTGCTCGACCGCCGACACCCGTTCACGGGCCTTCGCCACGCAGTTCTTCCTGCAGAACCTGGGACTCGGCGTCGGCGGGCTCATCGGCGGTCACCTCGTCGACACCACCCGCGTCTCGTCCTTCACCCTGCTGTTCGCGATCGAGGCGGCGATGTTCCTGCTGCTGGCCGGAGTGATGGCGAGCGTGCGGATGCCGCACTCGCCGCGGTTCGAGGACGCGCCGGGGCGCTCGGGCAAGGGCAGCTGGAAGCAGCTGCTGGGCAACCGGGCCATGGTGCAGCTGTGCGTCCTGGGCTTCGTGCTGTTCTTCGCCTGCTACGGCCAGTTCGAGTCGGGGCTGAGCGCGTACGGCGTGGAGGCCGCCGGGATCTCGACGTCCGCCCTCGGCACGGCGCTGGCCGCGAACACCGCGATGATCGTGGTCGCGCAGTTCGCCGTACTGAAGTTCGTGGAGCGGCGGAGTCGGTCCCGGGTGATCGCGGCCGTGGGGCTGATCTGGGCCGTGGCGTGGGTCGCAGCGGGCTACGCGGGGCTCGGGCACGGCAGCCAGGAGATGGCCACGGCGGCGTTCGTGTCGACGTACGCGCTGTTCGGGCTGGGTGAGGCGATGCTGTCGCCGACCGTCGCGCCGCTGGTCGCCGATCTCGCGCCGGAGGGGATGGCGGGTCAGTACAACTCCGCTTTCGCCCTGGTGAAGCAGCTTGCGCTGGCGCTCGGGCCGGCCATCGGCGGACCCATGGGGGCCTCGCTGCACGCGCCGTACATCGTGACGTTCCTGCTGTTCTCGCTGGGCATCAGTGTCCTGGCGGTGCGGCTGGGGCGGCAGCTCACCCTCGCGCAGGACCGGCCTTGGTCGGCGCGGAGCCGGGTGGTGGCCCAGGGTGGCCCGACTCCGGTGGACCAGGCCCGGGCGAGCGCCTGAGCCTCACCTCAGAGGGCGGCCCCTGTCGGCTTGGGCGCCCCCGGCAGGCCGAACTCGCACCACACGGCCTTTCCGCCGCCCGGCGTCCGGCGGGATCCCCAGGCCGAGGCGATCGTCGCCACGATGGCGATGCCCCGGCCGGACTCGTCGCCGGGTTCGGCGCGGCGGCGCCGGGGCAGATGGTCGTCGCCGTCCGTGACCTCGACGATCAGGCGGCGGTCGGTGCGGCGCAGGCGTAGGCGCATCGGTGGGGTGCCGTGCTGGAGGGAGTTCGCGACCAGTTCGCTCACGGCCAGGACGCCGAGGTCGTGCAGTTCCACCGGGAACCGCCAGCTGGTCAGGACGCCGGAGGCGAACGCCCGCGCGCGGGGGGCCGCTTCCACGCCGCCGAGGAGTTCCAGGGCGGCGTTGCGGAAGAGCTCGCTGTCGGGGCCGGTGTGGGCGGGGTGCTGGAGGACCAGGACCGCCACGTCGTCGTCGTGCTCCGCCGTGACCCCGGATGCCCGGACCAGTCGGTCGCAGACCACCTGAGGGGTGCCGGTGGCGCCGGACAGGGCTCGTTCCAGCGAGGCGATGCCCTCGTCCAGGTCCTCGTCACGGCGTTCCACCAGGCCGTCGGTGTAGAGGACGGCCGTGGAGCCGGGGCCCAGGGCGATCGAGCCCGAGGCGTGCATCCAGCCGCCGGTGCCCAGCGGCGGGCCGGTCGGTTCGTCGGCGCGCTGGACCACCCCGCTCTCGTCACGGACCAGGATGGGCAGGTGGCCCGCCGAGGCGTAGACCAGCCGGCCCTCGTTCGGGTCGTGGATGGCGTACACGCAGGTGGCGATCTGGTTGGCGTCGATCTCCGCGGCGAGTCCGTCCAGGAGCTGGAGGATCTCGTGCGGGGGCAGGTCCAGGCGGGCGTACGCCCGGACCGCCGTACGGAGTTGGCCCATGATCGCTGCCGCGCGGACCCCGCGGCCCATCACGTCGCCGATGACGAGGGCGGTGCGGCCGCCGCCGAGGGTGATCACGTCGTACCAGTCGCCGCCGACCGCGGCCTCGGTGCCGCCGGGCAGGTAGGTGGCGGCGATCCGGAGGTCGTCGGGCTCCTCCAGCTCCTGGGGGAGCAGGGAGCGCTGGAGGGTGACGGCGGTCTCGCGCTGGCGGCGTTCGCTGGCTCTGAGGCGCTCGGCGGCTTCGGCGTGGTCGGTGACGTCCGTCGCGAAGACGAGGACGGCGGCGGCGCCGTCGCCCTCGGTGACCGGGGTGCAGGTGAAGGTGTAGGAGCGGCCGTCGGGGGCCTTGCGGGACTTGACCGTGCGCGGCTTGCCGCTGCGCAGGACCTGGTCCAGGAGCGGGAGCAGGCCGAGTTCGTCGAGTTCCGGGAGGGCCTCGCGGGCCGGGTCGCCGGTGGTGCGGGGGCCGAACGCGGTGACGTAGGCGTCGTTGACGTAGGCGAGGCGGTGGTCGGGGCCGTGGACGAGGGCGACGAGGGCCGGGACGCGGTCCAGGACCTCGCGGACCGGGAGTTCGTCGACGGCGGGCACGGGCGGTGCCTCGTCGGTGAGTTGTTCGGCGCGGGCCGCGGGCACGGAGCCCGCGCCGTCCGGCCGCAGGTCCGGTGTGACCTGGTGGTCGGTCCGCGCTGCCGCGCGGCGCTGCGTTCCGGGGAGCCGGGCGCTCCAGCGCGTGAAGTTCACGAATCCTTGCCTCGTGTCGTCGTCTGCGGCGTCTTCTGCCGGCTCCGGACCCGGTCGGGGGTCTGGGGTGTGGCACCCCGGGGTTGCAGCACGGTGGGGAAAGCCTCGTGGTTCGAAGTGGGTTCGAGGGACGGGGTCTGTCCGTCCACGGTCGGGGCCAGTCTGGCAGGGCGGCCGCGCGGGGCGACATCCGTCAGACGCCTACCCCTCGGCTGGAGTTCCTCGGTCCGGTCAGGACGACCCCTTCGGGTCGTTCGTCGGGTCGTGAGGAGGCTTTCCACCGGCCGCGAGTTCGAACTCCGCTCGGGGATGTTCGAGCGATCCGAGGGAGACGATCTCCCGCTTGAAGAGTCCGGACAAGGTCCATTCCGCCAGGACACGGGCCTTGCGATTGAAGGTGGGCACCCTGCTCAGGTGGTAGACGCGGTGCATGAACCAGGCAGGGTAGCCCTTGAGCCTGCGTCCGTAGACGTACGCGACACCTTTGTGCAGTCCCAGGGACGCCACCGACCCCACGTACTTATGGGCATACGTTTCGAGCGGCTCGCCGCGCAGGGAGTGCGCGATGTTGTCGCCGAGGACCTTCGCCTGGCGGACCGCGTGCTGGGCGTTGGGGGCGGTCTCCGTGCCGGGTTCCGCCGTGACGTCGGGGACAGCGGCGGCGTCTCCGGCCGCCCACGCGTGCGGGGCGCCCTCGATCGTCAGCTCCGGGGTGCACCTCAGCCGACCGCGTGTGGTGCGGGGCAGGTCGGTGGCGGCGAGGAGCGGGTGGGGTTTGACGCCGGCCGTCCAGACGACCGTACGCGTGGGGAAGCGGGCGCCGTCGCTGAGGACGGCCACGCGGTCGGCGCAGGATTCCAGGCGGGTGTTCAGGCGTACGTCGATGTTGCGGCGGCGCAGTTCGGAGACGGTGTAGCGGCCCATCTCCTCGCCGACCTCGGGCAGGATGCGGTCCGAGGCCTCGACGAGGATCCACTTCATGTCCTCGGGCTGGACGTTGTGGTAGTACCGCGCGGTGTAGCGGGCCATGTCCTCCAGCTCGCCGAGGGCCTCGACGCCGGCGTAGCCGCCGCCCACGAAGACGAAGGTGAGGGCCGCGTCGCGGACGGCGGGGTCGCGGGTGGAGGAGGCGATGTCCATCTGCTCGATGACGTGGTTGCGCAGGCCGATGGCCTCCTCGACGGTCTTGAAGCCGACGCCGTGCTCGGCGAGACCGGGGACGGGCAGGGTGCGCGAGATCGAGCCGGGGGCGAGGACCAGTTCGTCGTACGTCAGCGGCTCCGGGCCGGTGCCGTCCTCCTCGGTGGCGAGGGTGGCGAGGGTGGCGGTGCGCTTGGCGTGGTCGATCGAGGTGACCTCGCCGACGACGATCCGGCAGCGGTCCAGGACGCGGCGCAGCGGTACGACGACATGGCGGGGGGAGATCGAGCCGGCGGCCGCCTCGGGGAGGAACGGCTGGTAGGTCATGTACGGATCGGGGGTGACGACGGTGATCTCCACATCGCCCCGCGCGAGTTCCCCTCTCAGCCTCCGCTGCAGGCGCAGAGCCGTGTACATCCCGACGTAGCCGCCGCCGACAACCAGAATGCGCGCACGTTCCTTCACCACCCCATGACGCACCCGACGCTTGCGTTTGTCCACAGGCTCGACAATTTGTGTGACCGCGGGTCCGCGGCGCGCCGGGTTGGCCGAATCGCCGACGCGCGGGGAAGGTTCCCAGGTCAGCGGGTATGTGTCGGGGGACGGGAGGGGGCGCAATCGGGACTTATGTGATCCGTACTCCGATCGGGGGGCGCTCTGTGCGGAACGTGCCCCTTCTGAATTGACCCCCACTCAACTATGTTCGTGTGTCGACGGGGTGTAGGGGGATGCGCCTTCGGGTCCGCTGGGGCGGATCCGTGAAGCGGGTTTGTTCCGCTCGCTCCGGCTTTCGATGACGGGGAGTCTCCGGGGGGAGACGTCATTACCGGGGGATCACTTATGCATGTTCAGGACTCTCATTGGCCGTCCGTGTCCACCATCACACCCGGTGGCGGGGCGATGGGCGGAGCGGTCGGATCGACGATGGGCTCGGCGATGAGCTCCTCGATGAGCGCGGCGACGGGCAACGGACGCGCGGACAGCGCGCGGACGACACCGCTGCGCGTGGACGCACAGCGCAATCTGGAGCACGTACTGCGCGCGGCGCGCGAGGTCTTCGGCGAGCTGGGGTACGGCGCGCCGATGGAGGACGTGGCGCGGCGCGCGCGGGTCGGTGTCGGCACGGTGTACCGGCGCTTCCCGAGCAAGGACGTCCTGGTGCGTCGGATAGCCGAGGAGGAGACCTCCCGGCTGACCGACCAGGCGCGTTCGGCGCTCGGTCAGGAGGACGAGCCGTGGTCGGCGCTGTCGCGCTTCCTGCGGACGTCGGTGGCCTCGGGCGCCGGGCGGCTGCTGCCGCCACAGGTGCTGCGGGTCGGCGTGGCGGACGAGGGCGCGCCGGACGAGGCGCGGGTGCCGCAGCAGCGGACCCAGCCGGGTTCCGGGGAGCTGCGGCTGGTGCCCGAGGACTCCCAGGTGCTCGCGGACGACGACACGGGAGCGGCGGCGCTCCTGGAGGTCGTCGGTCAGCTCGTGGACCGGGCGCGTGCGGCCGGTGCGCTGCGGCCCGACGTGTCGGTGTCGGACGTCCTGCTGGTGATCGCCACGGCGGCGCCTTCGCTGCCGGATCCGGCACAGCAGGCGGCGGCCTCGGCGCGGCTGCTGGACATCCTGCTGGAGGGACTGCGGTCACGGCCGGCGTGACGGCGGGCAGAGGTGGGGACGGGCGGGCAAGCGGGCGGGTGAGCTACTCGCCCCGCGGTGGGCCCGGGGTGCTCGCCCCGCGGTGAGCGGTGACTCGTACAGGTGACATGGGGCGTGGGTGCTGCGTGGCCCTCGCCTCGAACATCGCCCGGGAACATGCCGGGCATTTCCGTCACGCCTCTCAACTCCGGCTCCAGGAGCGCCACTTGACCCTTCCCCGTTCGAGTGAGGGCTAGTACTGCGTTGCGGTAAGTCCCCACGGACGAGTGGACGGTCCGCACTCAGGGGTTCTGAACAAAAGCCAATATGGCACTCTGACCCGGTGTTCGGGACTGTAGGGCAGGCGGCGGGGGCTTTCCGCGATGAGCTTTGACGGGCGCGACGGGTCACTCGGTGACGACGACGCGGAGTCCGGCGGTGCGGAGTCCGGCGGTGCGGCCTCGCCGCATGTGCCGAGCCAGGGGGGACGGGCCGGTGTCCCGCACGGCGGCGAGCCGATCGCGGCCGGGCCCGTGGAGGCCACCGTCCCCGCGCAGGGCGGCGAGCCCGTCGAGGGCACCGTGCCGACACAGCGCGACCGGCGCGAGGACGGCGGGATCCTGCCGCCGCCGAGGGAGCTGCCACCCTCCGACGCCGACCTGATCGAGCGGATGCGCTCGGGCGACGACACCGCCTACACCGAGCTCTACCGGCGCCACGCGGACGCGGTATGCCGGTACGCCCGCACCTGCTGCCGGGACGGCCACACCGCCGACGACCTCACGGCCGAGGTCTTCGCCCGCATGCTCCAGGCGGTACGCGGCGGCTCCGGCCCCGAACACTCCGTACGCGCCTATCTGCTCACCACCGTCCGACGGGTCGCCGCGAGCTGGACGAAGTCCGCGAAACGGGAGCAACTGGTAGACGATTTCGCGCTGTTCGCCGCGCAGTCCACGCGGGTCTCCGAGGTGTCCGACGACGACACACTCGACCTGGGCGCCGATGTGCGGGCGATGCACGAGGCCGAGCAGTCGATGGCCATGCAGGCCTTCAGGTCGCTGCCCGAGCGCTGGCAGGCCGTGCTGTGGCACACCGAGGTCGAGGACGAGTCGCCCAGCGAGGTCGCCACGCTCTTCGGACTCGACGCCAACGGCACCCGGGTGCTCGCCAGTCGGGCCCGCGAAGGCCTCAAGCAGGCCTACCTCCAGGCCCACGTCAGCGCCACCCTCGCCGACGACGAGGAGTGCGCGCGCTACGCCGACCGGCTCGGCGCGTACGCCCGCGGCGGCCTGCGCACCCGTGCCGAACGGGGCCTGCGCAAGCACCTGGAGGAGTGCGCCAAGTGCCGGCTGGCCGCGGGCCAGATCAAGGAAGTCGCCAGCGGGATCCCGGCCGTCGTGCCGGTCGCGATCATCGGCTGGTTCGGTGCCGCCGGGTACGCCAAGGCGGTCGGGTTCATCGCCGGCGGGGCCGGGGCGGGCGCGGCCGGTGCCGCGGGGGCGGCAGCAGCGGCGGGCGGCGGCTCGTCCGGCGGCGCGGGCGCCGGTGGCGGGGCCGCGGCCTCCGAGGGGCTGGGCGCGCCGGTGAAGGCCGGTATCGCGGCCGGTGTGGTGGCCGTGGCCGCCGCCGCGGTGGCGCTCGCGCTGATCGGCGACGACAGCCCGGCCAGGAGGCCGGACGCCAAGCCGCCCGCGTCCACACCGGCGATCGAGCCCGCGCAGAACACACCGGCACCGCCGAAGAAGGAACCCGGGCCGGTGCCCGCGGTACTGGCACCGACCCCCACGCCCACGCCCACCCCGACCCCCACCCCGACACCGAAGCCGAAGCCGCCCTCCGCGCCGGCTCCCACCCCGCCTCCTGGCTCCAGGCCGGCCCCCGCCCCGAAGCCGACGCCCACACCGAAGCCCACCCCCACGCCGACTCCCCCGCCGCCCGCCCCGGCCGTCTACCAGTGGAGCGAGCTGTCGTACGACATCACCGGTGACGGTACCGAGCCCGAGATGCGGCTCGGCGGGAGCAGTTGGGTGTGGCAGCGGTACGGCGTCTCGATCGCCGACCGGCAGTACACGCACGGCGTGACGGTGCACGGCCGCTCCTCCGTCGCCATCGACCTCAACCGCGAGTGCTCCGCCTACGACGCGCTGGTCGGCGTCGACGACATGACGGCCGGCCTGGGCAAGGTCTACTTCTCGGTGCAGGCCGACGGCGTCCAGCTGTGGAGGTCCGGGCTGGTCGAGGGCGGGGATCCGGCGGTGCCGGTCCATGTGAACCTCGCGGGGCGCTCGACCGTACGGCTGGTGGTGGAGCCGCACAGCCACTTCGACAACCTGATGCTCGCGGACTGGGCGGAGTCGAAGTTCACCTGCTCCTGAGCACCGCCTCGGCGAGTTCGTCGAGGACGTCCTGCGGGGTGAGGGCGGTGCCCCGGGTGTGCTCGGACGCGAACCGCAGCGGGCCGAGCCCTTCGCGGGCGACGGACTCGGCCCGCTCGGCGTGCGCGCTCTCCGGCAGGGGACGCTGTTCGCCGCCGCGCAACCGCCGCGCGGCGGCGAACAGCCGGACCGCGCGCGGGAGGTCGCCGAGCTCGCAGAGCAGGGCGGCCGTGCCGTCCACCAGCGTTGCCACGACCACGTCGGCGCACCGCTTCTCCACCGCCTCCCGGACGGTGTCGACCAGCCGCGGCAGCCCGCGTTCCGGGCCCGACTCGGCGACCGTCACCATCGCCTCCACCGAGTGCAGCATCACCAGGAACTGGGGCGGCGGGCTCCCCCGCTCGGACTCGACGCGGGCCGCCTCGAACCATCGGCGCGCGGCGACGGAGTCCTTGTCGTCCAGGGCGATCTCCGCCCGCAGGAGCAGGACGAACGACCGGCTGTCCGGGACGTTGTGGCGGTCGGCGGCGGCGCTCGCCTCGTCCAGCGCGGTCAGCGCGGCCGACCGGTCGTCCGTGCGGTACGAGATCTCGGCGAGCCGGGCCAGGAGGAACGGCGTCTCCGCGTACGCCCCCACCTCGTAGGCGAGCCGCAGCGCCTCCTCGTACTCCCCCTGGGCCTCCGCGAAACGACCGCGCGCCATGGCGGCCTCGCCCGCCGCGCTGCACACCTGGGCCCGGACCCAGCGGTCGCCGACCCGGCGGCCGAGCGACCGCAGCTCCTCCAGGTCGCCGTCCACCCCCGGCATGCCGCCCGGTGAGTCGACGACCAGGTGCGTGCGGAACATCAGGATGACGGCGACCGCCCAGTCGTCGCCGTGGGCACGGCAGTTGGCGACGGCGGCGTCCATGAAGGACCGGGCGTGCAGCAGGTCGCTGTCGATGTGGGTGGTCATGGGCCAGAGGAGGCCCGGCATCCGGGCCGCGTCCGGGCCGCCCCGCGCGAAGTGGCGCCGCACCCGGCCGACATACGCCCGCAGCCGCTCGTCCGGTCGCGTCACCATCGGCTCCACCTCGGCCTTGAGGAAGAGGTGCAGGATCCGGAGGTTCATCCGCTGGGCGTGCAGGGGGTGGTGCGGCTCCTCGTCGTCCGGGGCGGCGAGGAAGGTCTCTATGGGATCGAAAGGGACCGGGGACGAGGCAGGAGTGGCGCGGGAGGAGGCGGCGGTGACCGGGGAGGAAGCGGGGGCGGCCCGGGTGGCGGTCTCGGTCAGTGGTGCGTGGCGGGGCACGCTCAGGTGGAGGGCTCGTTCGATCCATTCCGCTCCCTCACGCCGGTAGTTGCGCAGCCACCAGAACCAGCCCATGGCGAGGGCGAGGGCACCGGCCTCCTCCTCCGCGCCGGCCCTCAGCGCGCGGTCGAGGGCCCCGCGGATGTTGTCCAACTCGGTCTCCAGCCGGGAGATCCAGGGCAGTTGGGCGGCGGAGCGCAGCAGCGGCTCGGCCTCCTCGACCAGGGCGCGCACCCACGCGCGGTGCCGGCGCTCGGCCGCGGTGCGCAGGGCCGGGGACTCGACGGCGCGCTCGACGACGTACTCGTGGATCGTCTCCAACATGCGGTACCGCATGCCGCCGTGGTCCTCGCCGGGGGTGGCCACGATCAGGGACTTGTCGACAAGCGCCCCGATCAGGTCCGCCGCCGGGCCGGTGCACACGGCCTCGGCCGCTTCGAGGTGCCAGCCGCCGGCGAACACGGAGGCCTCGCAGAGCACCGTGCGCTCCCGCTCGTCGAGCAGGTCCCAGGACCAGTCGACGACCGCGCGCAGGGTCTGCTGGCGGGGCAGGGCCGTACGGCTGCCGGAGGTGAGCAGGCGGAAGCGGTCGTCCAGCCGGTCGGCGATCTGCCGGGGCGTGAGCATTCGCAGCCGGGCCGCGGCCAGTTCGATGGCGAGCGGCAGTCCGTCGAGGCGGCGGCAGATCTCCGCGACGGCCTCCCGGTCGGCGAGCACGGTGTCCGGGCCTGGGCGGACGGTGGCAGCGCGCTCGGCGAAGAGGCGGTGCGCCTGGTCGCTGGGAAGGGGCTCGACCGGGCGGACCGACTCGCCCGGGACGCCCAGGGGTTCGCGGCTGGTGGCGAGAACGGTGAGCCCCGGGCAGTGGGTGAGCAGGGTCTCGGCGAGGGAGGCGGCCGCGCCGATGACATGTTCGCAGTTGTCAAGGATCAGGAGTTGGCTGCGCGGTGCGCAGTACTCGATCAGCAGGGCGACCGGGTCGTCCTGCTGAGCCGTCAGCTCATTGGTCATGAGCACGGTCTCGCGCAGACCGAGCGCGCTGACCACCGCGCCCGGCACCGCCTCCGGCCGGTCGAGCGGGGCGAGCTCGACCAGCCACGCCTGCGGGAGACCGGCGGCGGCCTCCTCGGCGAGACGGGTCTTTCCGGAGCCGCCCGGTCCGGTGAGGGTGACGAGGCGGGCCCTGTGCACTGCGGAACGGATGGCGTCGAGCTCGGGTTCCCGGCCGACGAAGGACGTCAGACGGGGACGGATGTTGCCGGTGCGTTCGGGGGGTTGGGGGTGAGGGGAGAGCTGGGGCGCGGTGGGGGCGAGGAGTTCGGCGTGCAGGGTGCGCAGTTCCGGGCCGGGGTCCGTGCCGAGGCCGTCGGCGAGGGCGCGGCGGGCGGTGTCGTAGGCGGCGAGGGCGTCGGCGCTCCGGCCGCAGTCGCGCAGAGCGCGGATGAGGAGGACGTGCAGGGATTCGTCGTACGGCTGTGCCGTGGTCAGTTCCCGCAGCTCCGGTACGACGTCCTTCGCGCGGCCCAGCAGCAGGTGCGCCCCCAGCCGGGCGCGGGTCGCCTCCCGGCGCAGCGCCTCCGGGCGGGTCGCGGCGGTGCGGTCGGGGAGGTCGGCGAGGGCGGGGCCGTGCCACAGGGCGAGGGCGGCGTCGAGGTCGCGGGCGGCGGCGGGGGCGTCGCCCCGGTCCAGGGCGGCGATGCCCGCGCGCGCCAGCCGCTCGAAGACGAAGAGGTCCACGTCGTGATCGGTGGCGGCGAGGCGGTAGCCGCCGGGTTCGGAGGTGATCGCGTCCTTGCCGATGCCGGGGATACGGCGGAGGCGGGCGACGAGGGCCTGGAGGGCGGCCGGGGCGTCCTGGGGCGGGGAGTCGGCCCACACCTCGTCGATCAGGGTGTCCGGGGTGGTGACGCGGCCGGGACGCAGGGCGAGGGCGGCGAGGAGGGTACGGAGGCGGGGGCCGCCCAGGGGTACGGCGCTGCCGTTCTCGTCCTCGGCCTGGGTGACGCCCAGGATTCTGTACCGCACCGGGTCATTGTCGCCGGGGTGACTGTGCGGGGTGCGCGGACGCGGCGATTGACGTCGACGGCGGTGGACGTCGACGGCGATCGGTACCGCCCGGCGATGGACGTCGCCCCACGAGCGGTGTAACCCCCGTCGGCGCGAACCCGGCGTCGGTGCGGGCCTCGGCTGAGGGCTCCGCCCCCAGACCCCCGGACCTATGCCCACCCACCACCCGACTCGGCCGACCGAGAAGTGACCCCACAGGGCAGACGACTCGCCGGACCGAGCGCCGCACCTCGGACCACTCGGCTCGCCGGACCGAGCGACCCGGAATCGCGCAACGCGCCCCGGCTCCCGCCCGGTGGGTCGAGCAACGCGCGCTGAGCCCCCGAGACCCTGCAAACCGCGCGGCGCACCGGGACCCCACCCGGTGGGGTCCCGGTGGGCCGAACAGCGCGCCCCGGCCCGCGACCCCCAACCCAGCGGGCTGAGCAGCGCACCCGGGTCCCCGGCCCACGCCACCCAACCCACTCGGCCGAACAACCCGCCTGAACAACCGACCTGGTGCACCGAAAGGTGGTTGCCCGATCCGCAGTCGTACCGGCCCTCGGGGTTGGTCTCCGTCCTCGGGGCTGGTGTCAGGCCAGGGCCGCGCCGCCCGAGGCTCCCGCTCCCAGGGCGCCTCTTTGGGGGGTGATGCCTTCCGGGACGGCACGCGTGCGTGCCGGGGTTCCTGTCCAGCAGGTGCCTCGGCGGGAGAGGAGGCGGCGGAGCCAGAGTTCGAGGGCGACCAGGTCGGCGAGGCCGTCGAGGGGGAGGGGTTCGCCCTCGGCCGCGCCACGCAACGCCTTGCGGACGACCCGCGCCTCGACCAGGCCGGCCTGGGCCAGCATCGGGGTGCCGAAGAGGTCCATCAGGGAGTCCGAGGCCACCCGGAGGCCCGTACGGGCGGCTGCCGCCGAGGGGGCGTGGGACGGGGCTCCCCAGCCCGGGGGGAGGTCGGCGACGCCGGCGCCCTCAAGGACCGTACGCAGGATCTCCGCCCTGGCGCCCGGCTGGACCCGCAGCGCCTCCGGGAGGGCGCGGCAGGCGCGGACGACCTGGTTGTCGAGGAAGGGCGCGTGCAGGCGCTGGAAGCGGATCTCGGCGGCCTGTTCGAGGATGCGGAGTTCCGCCGCGCCACGGGCGAGCGCGGCCCGCGCCCGGTAGTCGCCGGGGCGCTGGCCCGGGCCGATCCCGGAGCGATGGGTCGCCCCCTGGAGGCGAACCGATACTTCAGCGAGCGCCTCACCTGTCAGCCAGCGCGCCGCGGGGCCCGGTCTGGCCCAGGCGAGCGCGGACAGGGACGCCCCCACGGCACCGCCGGGCTCGTCGAAACTGCGCTGCATGAGGCGGTCGGCGAGGACCTCCAGACCGGCGCGGTACGGCGTACGGGCCAGGCGCCGCGCGGCACCGTACACGCGCGCGGGGACCAGCACCGAGCCGTCCGCCTTGGCGAGCGCGGCGACGGGGCGTACGAGGTGACGGCGTTTGCGGTCCATCAGGAGGTCGGCGAGGCGGGCCGGGTGGGCGTCCAGGACCTGGCGGGCGCCGTAGCCGGTGAAGTGGTCCGCGCTGCCGGAGGCGAGGCGGGCACGGTGGCTGGCCGCCGTCACCAGGCAGGCGCCGGGTTCGTCGGTCAGCGGGCCGTCGAGGTCGACGTAGGGGAGGGTCTCCTCGCCGCCGGTCACCACCACGTGGTGCAGCCGCGGGTTGGCCGCGAGGGTGCCCGCGCGTTCCAGCTCGGACTCCCGGCCGCCGACGGCCAGGTCGTTGAAGGTGACGGCCAGCAGCCGCTCCCCCGCGCCCGTGCCGTGCCCCAGCACCGTTCCCGGCATGCCCGGGAGGCCGGCGGCGAGCAGGGCCAGGGTTCCCGAGGCGGGGCCGCCGGAGAGGTCCGCCCCGATGCCGGGGACGGGCATCCCGCGCGCGGCACGGCGTTCCGCGGGCCCCATGCCGGGGACCGGCCCGGGGTCGATGTCGGAGCCGGGGACGTGGCGGGGAGCGGACAGGCGTGCGCGTACCGCCTCCACCAGTGCCTCCCCCACGGCGTCCACCGCGCTGTCCGGGTCGGCGGAGGGTGCCGCCACCGCGAGGGAGGCGACGTGTTCGTAGCCGGCGATCTCGCGCGCCCCGGCGCGCAGGATCAGCGCATGCCCCGGCGGAATGCGCCGTACGCCGTCGTACGGGGTGGAGTCGTGCAGCGCGGCCGGCACGTCGGGGGCGGCGAGCAGGGCGGCGAGGTGACCGTAGTCGAGGTTGGCCTCGATGAGGTCGGCGAGCGGGAGCGCGGCCGTGGCGTAGGCGGTGCCGCCGGCCCAGGGGGTGTGGAACACGGGCCGGGCGCCCGCCAGGTCTCCGCAGACGGTGATCCGGCGGCCGACCTGGACGACGGCCGTGTAACTGCCCGGCCAGGCCGTCAGATGCCGTAGGGCGCCACCGCGTGCGGCGAACAGGCCGACCCGCAGCTGCTCGTCCGTCGCCCCGCAGATGCCGAGGACCGCGATCCGGGTCTGGGCGTCGGCCTGGACCACCCGCACCTCGTCGGGGCGCCAGTCGCCGACCGCCCACAGCGGATCGGGGTCGCCCCACAGAAGATGGGAGCCCACCGGGTGCAGCGTCTCGCCGTCGTGTCCGACCGCGCCCGCGGAGCCGATTTCGGCTGCCCTCGCGGCGGTGCTGCTCCATCCCACCAACCACCGCATCGACGCCTCCACAGGCTGTGGACAACCAGTGCACCGTACGAACTCGGCACCATGCTGCCATGAAGGAGGCGCACCGGAGGGACGGCGGAGCCGCTTGCGCTCCCCGGAATGCGCCCCGTCGGAGACAGGCGCACCCCGTCGAACACCCGGGCGAGGCAGGAAGATCGAGGGGCTGTCGAGGGCCTGCGGCATGATGGTCGAAGGCGTACGGCAGAATGACTGCGACGCGAATGCGCCCCCGAAACGCTCCCCCAAAACGCCCTGCGCGCCCTCAAGTTCCATGGTGGGAGGGCTGATGGCCCGCGCAGGGGAGGGTCGCTTTTCGGCCAATTCGGCGCCAACGGAACGGCGTTGCACACGCTCCGTACATGCCGCGCCCACCGTCCGGCGAGCGCGCAGCCCGGGAGACGGATGACGCCCCCCGGGCCGTTCCGCCACCCGCGGGGATGTAGGCGGCGGTGTCCCCCAGCCCACTGGATCCAGTACAGCGGGCCGACCCACGCACGACCCATGGAACCGCTCCCGCGATGGCCGGAGAAGAGCGCACACACAGGCGCACGGCCACACAACAGGAGCACGAAGCAACTGCGCGTATCGGACCCGTACTTCAGTACGGACCACAATCCCGCCATCCGGAACAATGCCTCTTAACGCATGGGATGCGGCGAACTACGCTGGGTTTACGAATGCCGCGTGGTTATGCCAGCGCGGCAGCCGTCTGTGTCGAGGGGTGGCGCAATGTCCAGGGAGCAACGCGGGCCGAACGAAAAACTCGGCGCCGTTCTCGCCCTCGCGGGAATCAGCAACGCAGGACTCGCGCGTCGCGTCAACGACCTTGGCGCCCAACGCGGGTTGACTCTTCGCTACGACAAGACCTCCGTGGCGCGCTGGGTATCGAAGGGCATGGTGCCGCAGGGTGCCGCGCCGCACCTCATCGCCGCCGCCATAGGGCAGAAGCTCGGCCGCCCGGTGCCGCTCCACGAGATCGGCCTGGCGGACGCGGATCCCGCACCCGAGGTGGGCCTCGCCTTCCCCCGGGACGTCGGACAGGCGGTGCGCTCGGCGACCGAGCTGTACCGGCTCGACCTCGCGGGGCGCCGGGCCGGCACCGGTGGCATCTGGCAGTCGCTGGCCGGATCGTTCGCAGTAAGCGCGTACGCGACGCCTGCCTCGCGGTGGCTGATAACCCCGGCCGACAGCTCGGTGGCGCGCGAGGTGAACCCGTCCGAGGGCTCCGGCGCACCGCTCAAAGTCGGCCACAGCGATGTGCAGAAGCTGCGGGAGGCCGCGGAGGACGCCAGGCGCTGGGACTCCAAGTACGGAGGCGGCGACTGGCGTTCCTCGATGGTGCCCGAGTGTCTGCGGGTGGAAGCGGCCCCCCTCTTACTGGGCTCCTACTCCGACGAGGTCGGCAGGGCCCTCTTCGGGGCCAGCGCCGAGCTCACCCGCCTCGCGGGCTGGATGGCCTTCGACACGGGCCAGCAGGAGGCCGCACAGCGCTACTACATCCAGGCGCTGCGGCTGGCCCGGGCAGCGGCCGACGTACCCCTCGGGGGCTACGTGCTGGCCTCCATGTCCCTCCAGGCGACCTACCGGGGCTTCGGCGACGAGGGCGTCGACCTCGCCCAGGCCGCGCTGGAGCGCAACCGGGGCCTGGCCACCGCCCGCACGATGAGCTTCTTCCGGCTCGTCGAGGCCCGGTCCCACGCGCGCGCGGGTGACGCCCAGGCGGCCGGCGCGGCCCTGAAGGCGGCGGAAGGCTGGCTGGAGCGGTCCCGCGACGGCGACAACGACCCGTCCTGGCTCGGCTTCTACTCGTACGACCGCTTCGCCGCGGACGCCGCCGAGTGCTACCGCGACCTGAAGGCACCACGCCAGGTCCGCCGTTTCACCGAGCAGGCACTGTCGAAGCCGACGGAGGAGTTCGTGCGCTCGCACGGCCTGCGGCTGGTGGTGTCGGCGGTCGCCGAGCTGGAGTCCGGCAACCTCGACGCCGCATGCGAGCAGGGCGTACGGGCGGTGGAGGTCGCGGGGCGCATTTCCTCGGCCCGCACCACCGAGTACGTGAAGGACCTCCTGCACCGGCTGGAGCCGTACGGCGACGAACCGCGGGTGGTCGAGCTGCGGGAGCGGGCACGGCCACTGCTGATGGCACCCGCCTGACCCCGCCCCGATCCGTCGGCCACACCCTCAGCCTCCCCCGCCACCTCTGCCACCTCTGCCACCTCTGCCCCCTCCATCGCCTCTGTCTCTCCGCCCGCCTCTCCTCCGCCTCCCGGGTTTGAGGGCGTTGTCAGTGGCGCAGTGCACTATCGAAGCCGGGAGGTGGTGCAGGTGCGGGAGATCGCGTACGACTGTGACGTGCTGGTGGTCGGCGGGGGGATCGTCGGGCTGTCCACGGCGTATGCGATCACGCGTGCCGCGCCGGGCACACGGGTCACGGTGCTGGAGAAGGAGACCGGCCCCGCCCGGCATCAGACGGGGCGCAACAGCGGGGTGATCCACAGCGGGATCTACTACCGCCCCGGCTCGCTCAAGGCGCGGTACGGCGTGCGGGGCGCCGCCGAGATGATCAAGTTCTGCGCCGAGTACGACATCCCGCACGCCGTCACCGGAAAGCTGATCGTCGCGACCGACCGGGCCGAGCTGCCCCGCCTGCACGCCCTCGTCCAGCGCGGCCGGGAGAACGGCATTCCGGTACGGGAACTGGGCGCGAGCCAGATCGCGGAGTACGAACCGGAGGTCCGCGGCCTCGCCGCGATACACGTCGGCACGACCGGCGTGTGCGACTTCGCCGGTGTCGCCCGGCGGCTCGGCGAGGCGTCGGGGGCGGAGATCCGGTACGGCGCCCGGGTGGTCCAGGTCGACCGGCGACCGGAGCGCGGGGTGGCCGTGCGGACAGCCGGCGGGGACATCGTGCGGGGGCGCGTCCTGGTGAACTGCGCCGGCCTGTACTGCGACGAGGTCGCGCGGATGACCGGCGACGAGCCGGGGATGCGGATCGTGCCGTTCCGGGGCGAGTACTACTCGCTGACGCGGCCGTCGCTGGTGCGGGGACTGGTGTATCCGGTGCCGGACCCGGCGTTCCCCTTCCTCGGGGTGCATCTCACGCGGGGCATCGACGGGGAGGTGCACATCGGGCCCAACGCGGTGCCGGCGCTGGCTCGGGAGGGGTACGGGTGGGGTGTGGTGCGGCCTCGTGAGATCGCGGGGACGCTGAGATGGCCCGGGGCGTGGCGGATGGCTCGCCGGCACTGGCGGTACGGGGCGGGGGAGCTGCGGCGGTCGGTGTCCAAGGGGGCGTTCGTCGAGGCGGTGCGGAGGTTGTTGCCGGCGGTCGAGGAGGCCGACCTGGTCCCCGCGGCGGCAGGGGTCCGCGCACAGGCGGTCCTCCGGGACGGCGTCCTGGCCGACGACTTCCTCATCCGGGAGGGAGCACGCGCCGTACACGTCCTGAACGCCCCTTCGCCTGCGGCGACGGCTTCCCTGCCGGTGGGGCGAGAGGTGGCTCGACGGGCGCTGGGGGTGTTGGGGGCGTTGTGACAGGGGCGGGGGTACCGATCCGGCACGCCTCGCCCTCGCGCCCGTTCCTACCCCGCCCCTGCCGCGGCACGTTGCAACCCCACCACTTCGTCCTCGCCCCCGCCGCCCCTACCCGTCCCATCCCCAGGGGCTCCGCCCCTTCGACCCCACCAGGGGCTCCGCCCCTGAACCCCCGAGGGGACTCCGTCCCCTGAACCCCTCGGGACTCCAGCCCCAGGGACTCCGGCAGGAAGTTCGCGGGGAGCTCGCAGGGCGCGGAGGCGTGGGAGGTAGGGGGCGTAGGGACGTAGGAGGTGTGGGAGGGCGGCCCAGGAGGTGGTGGTGGGGTCGTAAAATCGGGGGCATTGTGGCTGACTTTCTTGGTGGTTCTGATGAGCGTCGGGGTGCCGACGACCCCGGTGTGTCCGTTCGGCATGTTCGGGCCAAAGGGGAGCCCCGGTTTCCGGACGGGCCGCAGCCCGATCCCGCGGGGTCGCACTTCGAGCGGCGGATCCGGAGTTTTCAGCCACGTCGGAGCCGGGTGACGGCGGGCCAGGCGGACGCGTTGCAGCGGCTGTGGCCCCAGTGGGGGCTGGACATCGACGGCCAGCACGTCATCGACCTCGCCGAGCTGTTCGGCAACGACCACCCCGTCGTGCTGGAGATCGGGTTCGGGATGGGCGAGGCGACCGCCCGGATGGCCGCCGCGGACCCCGGCACCGACATCCTCGCCGTCGACGTCCACACCCCCGGCCAGGGAAATCTGCTCCATCTCGCCGAGCAGCACGCACTGGACAACATCCGCGTGGGCAACGGCGACGCGATCATCCTGCTCCGCGAGATGCTCACCCCCGGCTCCCTCGCCGGCCTGCGCGTGTACTTCCCCGACCCCTGGCCCAAGAAGCGGCACCACAAGCGGCGGCTGATCCAGCCGGAGTTCCTCGACCTCGCCGCGACCAGGCTCGGACCGGGTGCGCTCGTGCACTGCGCGACGGACTGGGAGCCGTACGCGGAACAGATGCTGGAGGTGCTCACGGCGCACCCCGGCTTCGAGAACGCACAGCCAGGGGGCGGTTTTGCGTCGCGTCCCGAGTTCCGGCCGCTGACTCGTTTCGAGGGCCAGGGACTGGAGAAGGGACATGTCGTGAACGACCTGCTCTTCCACCGCGTAGAGCACGTCATAGAGCACAAGGACCAGCCCCCCACCGGCGCCTGAACCCTCCTCGCCAACCTGCGGGCGGCGCCTCTGTCTCGTTAGGGTCAATGCCGTGGCCACCGTTCCCCCCTACCCGACGCACCCCGGTGAACAGACCGGCGGCGCGCTGCGGCACGCGCACTGGTGGCAACGGAAATGGGTGCGCTACGGCGCGCTGAGCACCTTGCTCGCACTCTCCGGGCTCGTCATCCTCGCCCTGGTCCGCGAACAGACCGGCACGGAGGGCTTCCTGGTCGGACTCGGGCTGGCCGTGCTGCCCGTCCCGCTCCTCATGGCGGCCTTCCGCTGGCTGGACCGGGTGGCCCCGGGCCCCTGGCGCAACCTGCTGTTCTCCTTCGCCTGGGGCGCCTGCGCGGCAGCGCTGATAGCGATCATCGCCAACAGTTTCGCCACGCGATGGATCGCCACAGCCACCGCCGACCCGTCCCACGCCGACACCCTCGGCGCGACCGTCATAGCGCCGGTCGTGGAGGAGTCGGCCAAGGCCGCGGCCGTCCTCCTCGTCTTCCTCTTCCGCAGACGGGACTTCACCGGGATCGTCGACGGCGTCGTCATAGCCGGGGTGACCGCCACCGGCTTCGCCTTCACCGAGAACATCCTCTACCTCGGGACCGCCTTCGGCACCGACCAGCTGACCGGCGACACCGGCATCGCCTCCGTCACCGCGGCGACCTTCTTCGTGCGGATCGTCATGTCGCCGTTCGCGCACCCCCTCTTCACGGTGCTCACGGGCATCGGCTTCGGCATCTCCGCGCTCTCGGCGGAACGCCACCACGTGCGACGCGTCGTGCTGCCCCTGTCCGGGCTGCTGCTCGCGATGGGCATGCACGCGATCTGGAACGGCTCGTCGACCTTCGGCGAGTACGGGTTCCTCGCCGTCTACTCGGCGTTCATGGTGCCCGCGTTCGGGCTGCTGACCTGGCTGGTGATCTGGACCAGGCAGCGGGAACTGAAGACCGTACGGGAGGAGTTGCCCGCGTACACGGCGGCGGGCTGGCTGACGCCGGCCGAGCCGTACGCGCTCGGCTCGATGCGGGCCCGGCGAGTGGCCCGCCAGCACGCCCGGCGGCACTTCGGGCGGGCGGCGGGGCGGGCGGTGGCGCAGTACGAGGCGTACGCGACATCGCTGGCGTTCCTGCGACACCGGGGCCGACTGGGCCGGGCGGACGCCGACTTCCTGGTCCGGGAACGGGAGTTGCTGGCGGAGCTGTGGTGGCGGCGGGAGGTGGCACGTCCGGCGCTGGACCACGCGGCCCGGGCGACGGCACCCCCGGTGGCCGTGGCCGCGCCGCCCTGGCCGGTGTACGGGGTGTACGGCTACCCGGCGACGACACCGGCGTACCCGACAGCAACGCCGTACCCCTACAACCCGTACCGGACCTGACCGAAAACCTCAGGCACAAAAGACATGACCACCATGAAATGCACGAAAGACCGGCGGCCCTGACACCGGGGGGATGATGTCAGGGCCGCCGGGCACAGAGGGGCCGACCCTGGCCCCCCTTCCCAACCTTGGACTACCTCAGGGGTTGAGCCCCTTGCTGCGCAGCCACGCCATCGGGTCGATGCCCGACGAGTCGCTGCTGCCGGCGTGGACCTCAAGGTGCAGGTGCGCACCGGTCACGTTCCCCGTGGCGCCCACGCGGCCGATCACGTCACCGGTGGCGACCTTCTGGCCGACACTGACGCTGATCGACGACTGGTGGGCGAACCAGAGCTCGGTGCCGTCGTCGAGGGTGAGGACGGTCTTGTAGCCGTACGACCCGTCCCAGCCGGCCTGCGTGATCGTGCCGGAGTGCACGGCCTTGATGAGGGTACCCGTGGGCGCGGCGAAGTCGAGGCCCGTGTGGTAGCCGGAGGACCACAGGGAGCCGGCCTGACCGAAGGTGGAGGTGATCGTGTACGACGAGGTCGGCAGGGTGAACTGCTTGGCCAGCTGGACCAGGCGCGCGGCCTCGGCCTTCTTGTCGGCCTCTTCCTTCGCCTTCTTCTTCGCGGCGGCGGCCTTGTCCTTGGCCGCCTTCTCCGCCTTGGCGACCGCCTCGGCGGCCTGCTTCTCGGCGGCGGCAGCGGCCTGGGCGGCGGCCTTGGTCTCGGCCTGGTCCTGCTGCTGCTCGGCCTGGGCCATGATCCGGGCGCGCAGCACCTCGCCAGCGTCGGATCCGCTCTCCTCGGTATCGGCGGAGACCGTGCCGACGCTGCTGAGCGCGGTGGTGTCCTCGGCGGAGCCCGAGTCGTCGGAGATCAGGGAGCCCACGTTGGGCAGGTCGGGGATGGAGATCGACACCGGCGGCTTGCCGGTCTGCGCGCTGGCCATGCCGCCCGCGCCGACTGCGGCTATGACACCGACGCCGAGGACGGTGGAGCTGCGGGCGAGACCGCCACGCTGCTTGGCCACGCGGTGCCGGCCACGAACGGGGCGGAGGGACTCCTCGGTGGGATTCCACTCCGTCCAGGGGCCCTCGTCGGTGCGATAGGTGCCGTAGCCGAAGGTCTCGCTGTCACGCTGGCCCGGCACGAACGGGGCTTCTGGGGCAGGCGGGTTGGACGCCACGTGGGCGTGCTCCTTTCCTTCCTTCTCGCCTACCGGGTTAGCTGACGGGTTCGGAGCAGGAAGGTCTCCTACGCGCGTATACCGGCCGTGGTTCCACGGTGGCATCCGCGCGATTCACCCCAAGTAGTGGTTCCCCGGTTCCTTGCAGGATTCGGCGCGTGAGCACGGAGCCGTCTCTTGTGACGGCTGGGACGACCGCGCTGCGTTATCGAACGTTAATAGACCCGGGGCCTCGATTCCAAGCTGTTCCACTTGATCATTAAGCTTTCCGCCGGGAACTTACGGCCCATGACCGGCGAAAAACGGGCGAGTTGACCGAACCTCAGCACCTTCACAGCGATTGACAGGATGTCAGCTGCGATGCGGAGGGCACTCACCCGGTCACCTTCCGTCATTCCAACGGGAGAGCCGGACACACCAAAGGCCGGAACCCATTTCTGGATTCCGGCCTTTGGCCTTCAGTAGCGGGGACAGGATTTGAACCTGCGACCTCTGGGTTATGAGCCCAGCGAGCTACCGAGCTGCTCCACCCCGCGTCGTTGTGACTCCAGTGTACGCCATTCGCGGGACGTCGTTCACCACGGTGTCAGCCACCCGGATTGCCGGCGTGCGTGAGCGTCTCCCAGGACACGAACAGGTCGTCGGTACCGGCGGGCCGGTGTTCCTCGGCGAGCTTGTGCGCGACCGGGACATCGACGTCGAGCCGGTCCTCCAGGTGGTTGAGGGCGACCTCCAGGTCCGGTCCCATCGTCCGCTCCACCTTCCCGCCGCACAGCCAGAGGGGCGCGGACTCGCCGGCCTGGTAACGGGAGTGGAAGTCGAGGGTCACCGCCAGCCGGTCCTTGACCTCGCCGTACAGGTCGACGCCCTGGTGCCAGGCGGTCTCGGCGACGTGGGCGGTGGCGGCGATCGAGTAGCCGACGTGCTTGAAGTTGCGGCAGGTCTCCTGGGAGATGCCGTCCTTGTACGTCGCCTGCCCGAACCAGTAGGCCGTCAGCTTCTGCGCGTTGTCGTTGCTCGAACCGGGCGGGGTGAGTGGGACGCCGCCGTCCTTCTCCAGGTAGAAGTAGGCGGGTACGCGCTCCCGGAAGCGTTCCAGGGCGTGGCCGAAGGCCGCGTGGTCGTCGAGGAAGACGGCGATGCCGATGGCCGCGTCCGTCATCACGAGGTCCCAGTTGCCGTTGAAGTCCGGGACCTTCTTGGTGACTTCGGGCAGATAGACGTTCCGCAGCATTCCCTCGAACCGCCGTACCCGGTCCGCCGGCCACCCGCCCCCCGGCGTGTGCCGCACGATCTCGGCGGCCCGCGCCCAGGTCGCCCCGGCCCAGCCCGTCTGCAGCCCGGCGTTCTCCTCCGTGTGCCGTCTCATCGTCGCGGACCAGGCGTCCATGATCTCCCTGGCCTTCACCGCGTGCTGCGGCTTGCCGGTGACGCTGAACAGCAGGGCCTGCGTGTACGCGGCGATGGCGTCCTCGCGCTCCTCCACGCAGCCGTGCCCGGCCTTGTCGCCGGCGGGGCAGGCGACGGTGGCGTACGGCTGGGCCCGGTACTTGTACGCCCCGTACTTGCTGTCCCGCATGCCCAGGTACGCCTTCAGCCACGGCTGCTTCCCCGCGGTCACGTTCTCCCGTACGACGTCCAGCTGTGCCTTGCTCACGAGCACGCCGGGGTGGGTGAACGCGGCGTCGGGGGGCAGGGCCCTGGCCATCGTGCGGGTACCCGTGTCGGTTGCTCCGCAGGACGCGAGAAGTCCCGTGAGCAGGGTCACGGAAAGGAGCGTCACCGTACGTCTGCGGGCAGACCTCATTGCCACCTCCGCGGGGGTCGTGTCGGACCGGGTCCTTTCGCAGGGTGACCTGCCCCACCCCGAACCCGCAGCATCTGTTGAGCCAATCGGCCCCCGCGCCGAGCCCCGTACCCCACCCACCTCGACCACCCAACAAGCCCCCACCCCTGGAGGCTCCACCCCCAGACCCCCAAGCCCCCGCCCACCCACCACCCGACTCGGCAGGCCGAGAAGTCGCCGTCGCCCCGACCCGATCGGTCGAGAAGTGGCCGTCGCCCCGACCCGGTAGACCGAGAAGTCGCCGTCGCCCCGACCCGGCCGGTCGAGAAGTGGCCCTCGCCCCGACCCGGTCGGTCGAGAAGTGACTGTCGTCATGACTCAGTCGGTCGAGAGATGGCCGTCGGCCCGGCATCGATGATCGGGAGGCGGGGGGGCGTAGTCCATTGTCTCGATGGGGCGTCAGGGGCGTACGGCGAGAAGGGGACGTGTCGGGGGGTGTTCGCCCGCAGGGGCGGCGCGGGAGGTGCCGGTTCCCTTTTGAGGAACGGATTCCGCGCCGTTCCGAGGACGGACACCCCCCGGCGCGGCCCCGACCCCACCCCACCCCACCCCACCCCACCCCAACGGAAACCGTCAGCGCAGCAGATGGCGGTTGGGGGCCTTCGCCTGGGTCGCGTGTTCCGGGAGTACGACGACCTGCACGCCCGCCGCCGTCAGCAGACCGTTCCCGTCGGCGTCCGAGACGAACGTGTCGGGCTCGCGCCACGCCGTCACGACCCGGCGTACGCCCGCGGACAGGATGAGCCGGGCGCAGGACGCGGGGCGGGACGCGCGGTGGGCGCAGGGTTCCAGGCTGCTGTAGACCGTGGCGGAGGCCAGCCGCCGGTCGTCCGGCGCGATCTTCGCAAGGGCCGCCTCCTCGGCGTGGACGACAGGGTCGTCCCCCTCCCGGGAGTGGCCGCGGGCCAGCTCGGTGCCGTCGGCCGCCACGACCACCGCGCCCACGCTGAAGGCCGTGGCCGAGGGCGGACACGCGGCGGCCAGTTCACAGGCGAGCGCCAGCCAGCGGTGATCGGCGGCGGAGGCCGCGCCACCGACACCGGGCGCCGTGGGTTCGTAGCGCATCAGGACGACGTCGCCGATCTGCCGGGTCTCGACCAGCCGGAGGCGTCCCCCCTGGTAGGGGCCAGGCCCGAAGAGCCGGGGCGCGTCCTCGTCCCCCACGAACAGCGGGGCCAGCACCAGCTGAAGCTCGTCGGCGAGCCCCTGCCGGAGCAACTGGGTGTGGATCCGCCCGCCGCCCTCGACCATCAAGCGCCGCACCCCGCGGACCTCGTGCAGGTGCTCCAGCAGCCGGCCCCAGTCGACCTCGCCCCCCAGCGGGACCACATCCGCCGCCAGCCCCAGCGCCCGCGCCCGCTCGGCCCCCTTGTCCGTCGTGTAGACGACCTTCTCGCCCCCCGTGTGCCAGAAGTTCGCCGCCGGATCCAGGTCTCCCGACCCGCTGACCGTGACCTTGAGCGGGTACTCCGGCCTGCCCCCGGCCACCCGCCCCGCCCGCCGCTCCGCCGAGTTGACGAGCAGCCGCGGGTTGTCGGCCCGGATGGTCCCCGCCCCGACGAGGATCGCGTCGACGGACGCCCGCACCTCGTCGACCCGGTCGAAGTCGGCCGGGCCGGACAGGAGCAGGCGCTCGGGGCCGGTGTCGTCCAGGTAGCCGTCGAGGGAGACGGCGGCGGAGAGGAGAACGTACGGGTGGGGCATCGGTGCGATCCCTCTCTTGGTTCAAGTTTGAAACAAACCTACACTGGGGGCATGACGACTCGCTGGCTCACGCCGAAGGAGCAGCGCGCCTGGCGCGCGTACATCGCCGCGACGCAGCTCCTGGAGGACGCGATCGACCGGCAGCTCCAGCAGGAGGCCGGCATGCCGCACCTCTACTACTCCATCCTCGCCTACCTCTCCGAGGTCCCCGAGCGGCGGCTGCGGATGACCGACCTCGCGGAGAAGCTGAAGATCACCCGCAGCCGGCTGACGTACGCGGTGACGCGGCTGGAGAAGGACGGGCTGGTGCGGCGCGAGGACTGCCGCTGGGACAAGCGCGGCAGCGTCGCGGTGCTGACCGACGAGGGCATGACGGTCCTGGAGAACACGGCGCCGGGCCACGTCGACACGGTCCGCGCCTCCCTCTTCGACCAGCTCACCGACGAGCAGGTGGAGCAGCTGGAGGAGATCTGCACGGGCATCGCGCAGGGACTCCAGGGCGAGGACGCCCGGTCCGCACCGGACGGAGTCCCCTGGCGCCGCAGGTCGTCCCCACCCTGCCCCTGACCCCATTGCTTCAACTTTAAAGCATGAGGTAGGGTCAACCTCAGGATCTGCTTCAAATCTGAAGCAGATCCCGCTGCTCAGATCCCCGGACCCGGGAGAACCCACATGCCCGACTTCCCCGCCGCCACCCCGCGCTCCCGCGTCCGGGTACCCCTGCGCTTCCAGGACGGCTACAGCGTCGACACCGAGATCGTCACCTTCCACGGCCTGGCAGACGGCCAGGAACACATAGCGATCATCCTGGGCAACCCCACTTCCACCTCCACCCCCACCCCCACCTCCACCTCCGCCCCCACCCCCCTCGTCCGCCTGCACTCCGAGTGCCTGACCGGCGACGTCTTCGGCTCGGCCCGCTGCGACTGCGGACCGCAGCTGCGCGAGGCGGTCGAGCGGATAGCGGACCGCGGCGGCGTCCTGCTGTACCTCCGCCAGGAGGGCCGCGGCATCGGTCTCTACAACAAGCTCGACGCGTACGCCCTCCAGGACCAGGGCCTGGACACCTACGCCGCCAACACCGCCCTGGGCCTGCCCGAGGACGCCCGCGACTACACGGCGGCGGCCCAGATGCTCGGAGCCCTCGGCATCACGAGCCTCGACCTGCTCTCCAACAACCCGGACAAGGCGGGCCAGTTGCGGGACCTGGGCATCGACGTCCAGGACCGCGTCCCCACCGGGGTGTTCACCACCGCGCACAACGTCCGGTACCTGCGTGCGAAGGTCCTCCAGACCCAGCACACGCTGCCGCTGGCCGAGCTGACGGGACGGCACGCGGGCTGATCTCGGCCCGGCTCCCGCGTCACCGCGGTGTGTGCGCCAGATACGCCAGCACGGCCAGCACCCGCCGGTGCCCGCTGTCGCTCGGCGGCAGCCCCAGCTTCAGGAAGACGTTCCCGATGTGCTTGCTGACCGCCCGCTCCGTGACGACGAGCGTCTGGGCGATGGTGGCGTTGTCATGCCCCTCCGCCATCAGCTTCAGCACCTCCCGCTCGCGCGGGGTGAGCGAGTCGAGCGGAGTGTCCCCGCGCCGGGTCAGCAGCTCGGTCACCACCTCCGGGTCGAGCGCGGTACCGCCCCCCGCGACCCGCTCCAGCGCGTCGAGGAACTCGTCCACCCTCCCCACCCGGTCCTTGAGCAGGTAGCCCACCCCGCTGCTCCCACCGCCCAGCAACTCGGCGGCATACGACTCCTCGACGTACTGCGACAGCACCAGCACCGGCAGCCCGGGGATCTCCTCACGCGCGGCGAGTGCGGCACGCAGCCCCTCGTCGCGGAAGCCGGGCGGCATCCGCACATCGAGCACCGCCACGTCCGGCCGGTGCTCAAGGAGCGCGGGCAGCACCTCGGGCCCGGTGCCGACCACGGCCGCCACCTCATGCCCGGCGGACGCCAGCAACAGCACAAGGCCCTCACGGAGCAGGGCGTTGTCCTCGGCGATCACCACACGCACGGCAGTTCCACCTCGATCGTGGTCGGCCCTCCGACGGGGCTGGTGAGGTCGAACGTCCCGTCCAGCGCGGCGACCCGGCGGCGCATGCCGAGCAGGCCCGAGCCGGCCGACTCGTCGGCGCCACCGCGGCCCTCGTCGCGGACCTCGACGGTCAGGCCGCGCCGGGTGCGGGCGAGGCGGACCTCGGCCCGCCCGGCGCCGCTGTACTTGGCGACGTTGGTCAGCGCCTCGGCGACGACGAAGTAGGCGGCGGCCTCCACGGCCGCGGGCGGGCGCACGCCCCCCTCCAGGCCGCCGTCCCCCAGGCCGCCGTCCTCCACGGACACGGCGAGGCCGCTGCTCGCGGCCAGGGCCCGCACCGCGCCGACCAGACCGCGGTCGGTGAGGATCGGCGGGTGGATGCCGCGCACCACGTGCCGCAGCTCGGTGAGGGCCTGTTCGGCCTGGTCCTGGGCGTCGTCCAGGAGTGTGCGGGCGGCGTCGGGGTCACGGTCGTAGGCCCGTTTGGCGAGCCCGATCCGCAGGGAGAGGGCGACCAGGCGGGCCTGTGTGCCGTCGTGGAGGTCCCGCTCGATGCGGCGCAGTTCGGCACCGTGTGCGGCGATCGCGTCGGCCCGGGTCTCCTTGAGCTCCTCGACCCGCGCGGCGAGCCGTGCCTGCGGGGACGGCATGAGCAGGGAGGTCGACCAGGCGGCCTCGGTGTCCGCGAGCCGGACGATCAGCGGGAGCACGACCGGGGGCCGCCGCAGCAGCCCGCACCACACGCCGTCGACGACGAGTCCGATCGGCCACAGCGGCAGCGCGAAGAGGAACAGGACGCCGTAGAAGTAGTAGGCGAGCATCCAGAGCAGGTCGGTGTGGGTGCCGGGGTCGCGTACGGCGATCCGCAGCCGCTCCCGCAGGGTCCCGGTCATGTTCTGGTAGGCGCCGGGGATCCGCCGCCCGGTCCACGCGGTGGTGAGCCCGCGTTTGGCGCCGGCGATCCGCCGGATCAGCAGCACCGTCTCCGGCAGCAGCCAGGCGCCGACGACCGCGAGGGTGCCGATGGCGGTGATCAGCAGGACGGTGACGAACAGCCACATCCCGAAGGCCATCGCAGCGGCCACGAACAGGTGCACGGTGGCCCGGGCGGCCCGCTGGACGCTTCTCCACATGTGCCCACGCTAGGCGACCGCGGCGGACCGCGCGGTGGAGCGGACTCCACCACTCCGGTGGAGCGGGCTCCACCCTCCACTCACCGTCCGATCACCCTCCGCACACCGTGCGCCTACCCTCCGCCGCCGAGGGCCGGTCCCACCCTTTGCAACCTCAAACATCGAAATCTGGCCATTGAGTACCGGAGATCGGCCGGTTCGACGGCCACCGGTAAGGCAGCTGAAGGTACGAGATATCCGCTTTGGACCCCCAGAATTCACGTGCCCAAATCCTGGATTGTCATTGCGGATTCCCCTGGGCTTCATGCAAGATCCACACCGCCGGGGGGCTCGTGGACGCTCCTCGCCGGGCGTGATGGCGTCCGCGATAAGTAAAAGAAAGGTCATGCGTGCTGCCTGATTCTTCATCGGCAGCAGGATCCGGGGCGAAAGTCGCGGAAACCTTGCTCAATGCCTTCGTAACCCACGGACATTCCCACTTCACCGGCGTTCCGTGTTCCCTCCTCAAGGGATTCTTCCGGTTGCTGGAGGAACCCGACTGCCCGGCCACGTACATTCCCGCACCGCGGGAGGACAGCGCCCTGGGCGTGGCCTCCGGTCTCGCCGTGGCGGGGGCCAGGCCCGTGGTCCTCATGCAGAACTCGGGCCTCGGCTACTCGCTGAACGTCCTGACCTCGTTCAACCTCATCTACGACGTCCACCTGCCGATCGTCGTCAGCTGGCGCGGTCACGACGGCAAGGACGCGGTGGAGCACGACGTCATCGGGCGCGAACTCACCCGCCTGCTGGACGTGTTCGGACTTCCCTGGACGGTGCTGGACAACGCGCACCCCGAGGATTCCGTCGAGGCGTTCCTCAAGCAGTACGACTCCGGGCGGAGTACCGCCGTACTCATCGTCCGGGAAGGGATCTGAGCGTTGCTGGACATTCGTGACGCCCTGGGCGCACTGCTGGAGCGCGAGTCCGCCGCCCTGACGGTGAGCACCTGCGGCTACATCACCCGGGACGTATACAACATCGCCGATCGTCCGAACCACTTCTATCTGGTGGGTTCGATGGGCATGGCCGCGCCGATCGGACTCGGAATCGCGCTGGCCCATCCGGACCGCCGGGTGCTGGTGCTGGACGGGGACGGTTCGTTTGCGATGAATCCGGGCTGTCTTCCGATGATCGCCGAGCACCGGCCGAATCTGGTCCATGTGGTGCTCGACAACGGCGCCCACGAGAGCACCGGTGGTCAGCGCACCGCCGCGCTCGGCGATCCGGCGGCCATGGCTCTCGCGTCGGGTTACGCCGCCGCCCACACCGTGGACGACCTCGACCAGCTGGCCGCCCTGGACCTGACCGGCACGCCCACCCTGGTGCGGATCCGCTGCAAGCCGCGCAGCCATCCGGCCGGCAAGCGCGTGGAGCAGACGCCACAGCAGCTGGTGAAACGATTCCGCACCCAGCTGGCTGCCCCGGCGGCACACCTGGAAGGAGCCGTGTGAACGCGCCCACGCCGAACCGTGCGACCGCACCCGGAACAAGCAGTGCGACCCCGCCCGGAGCGAGCCCCGTGAAACCCACCCTGCTCGACTGCACCCTGCGCGACGGCGGCAACCAGAACGACTGGCAGTTCACCGCCACCGACGTCCGCACCCTCGTGAGCACCCTGGACGCCGCCCGCGTCGACGTCATCGAGGTCGGCTACCGCGGCGGCTCCGGCAGCAGGGCCAGCGCCACCGCGGGGCCCTCGGCGCACTGCACGCCCGAGTACCTCGCGGCCCTGCCGGCCGTCTCGCACGCCGAACTGGCCGTGATGGTCGTGCCCACCGTGTGCCCGGTGCGGGCCATGGACGACCTGCCCGACAGCCCGGTGTCCATGGTGCGCATCGCCGCCTACCCGTGGAACATCGACGGGGTCCCCGAGTACGTCCGGGCCGTACGGGCGCTCGGCCTCAAGGTCGGCGTCAACCTGATGGCCGTCAGCTACACCACCTCGGAGCAGCTGGCCGAGGTCGCCGCGGTCGTGGCGTCGGAGGCACCGGACGTCTTCTACATCGCCGACTCCTTCGGCGCGCTCACCCCGGACGACGTCCGCCGGCGCGTCGAGCTGCTGGCCGAGCGGCTGCCGACACCGCTCGGCATCCACGCCCACAACAACCTGGGCCTGGCCGCGGCCAACGCGCTCGCCGCCCTGGACGCGGGCGCGAGCTGGCTGGACGCCTCGCTGTGCGCGATGGCCCGGGGCGCCGGGAACCTCGCCACCGAGCAGGCCGCGGCCTTCCTCACGGCGTGGCCCAAGTACGCCACCCCCACCGATCTGCCCCTGGTCTGCGAGGCCGCCGAGTACGTGGCCGAGCAGGTGCTGCCGCGCCCCATGACGGTACGCAGGGCCGAGATCGCGGCGGGGATCAACGACCACCACTTCTACTTCCAGGACCGCATCGAGAAGATCGCCGCCTCCCACGGGCTCGACCCGTGGGAGGTCGGGCGGCGGATCGGCGCAGCACAGCCGCGCAAGGTCCTCGACGAGACGGTCGAGGACGTGTGCCGGGAACTGGCCGCAACGGCCGGGACAACCAACGGAGGGGACGCATGACCGAGAGCCGACCGCCCCAGCAGACACCGAACCAGAGCCTGCCGCCGGAGCAGCCCGCACAGCGGGACGGCCGCGCGCCGAGCGCGGCACAGCGGCTGCGCAGCGCGCTCGCCGCCCCGCGGCTGACCCGTGCCATGGGCTCGCACAGCCCGCTCAGCGCACGGCTCGCCGAGGAGGCCGGTTTCGACGTCGTCTGGTCCAGCGGACTGGAGATCTCCGCCACGGCCGGGGTGCCCGACGCCAACATCCTCGCCATGGGCGAGTGCCTCGACACGGCGGCCGGCCTCGCGTCCGCCGTGGACATCCCGGTCCTCGCGGACTGCGACTCCGGGTTCGGCAACGTCAACAACGTCATCCACATGGTGCGTTCCTACGAGGCGCGCGGTGTGGCCGGCGTGTGCATCGAGGACAAGCAGTTCCCCAAGCTGAACAGCTTCATCGAGGGCAACCAGGACCTGGCCCCGCTGGACGACTTCGCCGGCAAGATCCGGGCCGCCACGGAGACCCGTACGGACATGGTCGTCGTCGCCCGCCTGGAGGCGCTGATCTCCGGGCAGGGCATGGCGGAGGCGCTGCGCCGGGCCGAGGTCTACGAGCGGGCCGGGGCGGACGCGCTGCTCATCCACTCCAAGCGCAAGGACCCCGAGGAGGTCTTCGCCTTCCGCGAGGCCTACCGCGGCGACCTCCCGGTGATCGTCGTACCGACGACGTACAACCAGGTCACCGTGGAGGAGCTGGAACAGCGCGGTTTCGCCATGGCGATCTACGCCAACCAGGCGCTGCGCAGCTCGATCCGGGCCATGCGGGAGACTCTCACCAAGATCATGCGGGACGGCACCACCCTGAACGTGGAGTCCGAACTCGCCCCGCTCAAGGAGATCTTCGACCTGCAGCGCATGCCCCAGATGCTGGAGCAGCAGGAGCGCTACGAGTCCCTGGGACGCGAACTCGCGGAGGCCGCACAGTGACCAGCCCGACCGACACCACCGCCCTGTGGCTGGACTTCCACGGCACCCACCTCGATCTGGAGGTGGCGCCCGGCGCCGACATCGAGGACGCGCTCGCCTTCCTCGGCACGCATCTGGTCGCCGAGGAGGCCAAGCCCGGCGAGAGCGACCGCGAGCCGGTCGCGACCCTGCGGGTGCACGCCCCGGACGCGGAGCGGCTCGCACCTCCGGCCGGGACCGTGCCGGAGGACATCTACCTGCGCAAGAGCGCCAGCCCGTTCTTCACCGTGCCGGCCCGGCGGGCCCTCGTGGAGGGCCGCGAGTACCTGGAGTGCACCAAGACGGGCAGCCGCTTCGTCTTCGACCGGGCCGCCCGGGTCGTCGACGTGACGCTGGGCGCCGGCGGGCACATGGACCTCGTCGAGCTGGTGCGCGACCTGGTGCTGAAGCACCAGGAGAACACCGGCGCCGCCGTACTGCACGCCACCGCCGCCTACCGGGACGGCGAGGTCGTGCTGGTCACCGGGGCGAAGGGGGCCGGCAAGAGCACGGTGCTCCTCGAACTGGTGGAGCACTTCGGCTACCAGGTGCTCAGCGGCGACAAGACCGTGCTGCACGAGCTGCCGGACGGCTCGGTCGTCGCGGCCGGCTGGCCCGACTACCCGCACCTGGGCTTCGGCACCGTCGACAAGCACCCGGGGCTCCGGGAGATCGCCGGCATCGGCGACGACTACGTGCCCGCCGAGGGCCACGCGTTCTCGCCGGTGGGGAAGTTCGCGGTGGACCCGCTGCCGTTCCGGGACCGTTTCCCGAGCGCCCCGGTCGGCGTGCGGGTACCGGTCGCGGCGATCCTGCACCCGGCGATCGGCCCCGGCGAGGACACGGTCGTGGAGCCGCTGACCGGCGGGCGCGGGGAGCACGCCGAGGTGCTGCGCGCCAACGTGGAGTCCGCGTTCGACGGCGCCAACGCCGGCTGGCACCACTATCTCGACGACGGCCGCGCCGCCCACAGCGCGCAGCTCACCCGCATCACGGACATCCTGTCCGGGGTGCCCGCCTGGAACCTGACCGGGCCAGGCGACCTGACGGCCGAGAACGTACCGGCGGCGATCGGCGGGCCCGCGGAGGTGGCCCGGTGATCGAGCTGACGGTGGAGAGCACCGGCCTCAACTCGCACTACGACCTCACCGACCGGATCGCCGCGACCCTCCAGGAGCACGGCACCGGTGACGGTCTGGCCGGGGTGTTCGCGCACGGCAGCACCATCGGGCTCACCGTGATGCGCTACGAGCCGGGCGCGGTGCAGGACCTGCTGCGGACCCTGGAGCGGATCGCCCCGGAGTCCCCCGCCGACGGCAGCCGCTATCTGCACGAGCTGACCACCGCCGACCCGAACGGCTTCTCCCACCTGAAGTCGTCTCTCCTCGGCACCAGTCTGCTCGTCCCCTTCCGGGACGGCCGCCTCGCCATGTCGCCGAGCCACCGCGTGGTGCTCTTCGACTTCGACCTGAAGCCCGCCACCCGCCGCGTCTTCGTCGACGCGCCCCGGCCCGCGGCCACCACCCCCCACCCCACCGAGATCAAGGAGAACAGCCGGTGAAACTGCGGCTGGCCACCCCCGGCCCCACCGAAGTGCCGCAGCGTCTGCTGCTGGCCGGGGCCCGCGAGATCATCCACCACCGCTCCACCGAGATGGAGCAGCTGATCCACGAGATCAGCGGCGGTCTGCCCCCGCTGTTCGGCACCGCCGCCCCGGTGTACACCATCGCCTCCTCCGGGACCGGCGCGATGGAGGCCGCGGTCGGCAACTGCTTCTCGGCCGGCGACGAGGTCCTGGTCGTCTCCAACGGCTACTTCGGCGAACGCTTCCAGGCGATCTGCAAGTCCTACGGTCTTCTCGTGCACGTCGTCGAGAGCGACTGGGGCACCAGCGCCGACCCCGAGCGGGTGTCGGCCGCCTACCGCGAACACCCGGAGATCAAGGGCGCGTTCGTCGTCTACAGCGAGACGTCCACGGGCGCGCTCAACGATGTCGAGGCGATCGGGCGGATCTTCCGCGACACCGACGTGGTCGTGGTCGTCGACGCCATCAGCGGTCTCCTCGTCCACCCGCTGGAGATGGACGCGTGGGGCCTGGACGTGGTCCTCGCCGCCTCCCACAAGGGGTTCATGCTGCCGCCGGGGCTCGCCTTCGTCGCCCTGTCCGACAAGGCGTGGACGGCCGTGGAGCGCTCCAGCGGGCCCAACTACTACTGGTCGTTCGAGCGGCTGCGGCACTTCTACCCGATGTCGTCCTCGTCCCCCGCGGTGTCCCTGCTGCTCGCCCTGCACGAGTCGCTGAAGATGCTCGACGAGGAGGGCATGGACGCCTTCCGCAGGCGCCACGCCGTTCTCGGCAAGGCGGCCGAACGCGGCCTGCTGGCCCTCGGGTTCAGCACCTTCGTGCAGGCCCCGCACCGGCGCAGCCACGTCATCACGTCGGCCCTCGCCCCCGAGGGCATCGACACCGGGCAGCTGCTGAAGACGCTGTCGACGTCCTACGGGCTGACGATGACCGGCGGCCAGGCCCACCTCAAGGGCAAACTGATCCGGGTCGGTCATGTGGGGGCGGCCGACGCCCTCGACCTGAGCGGGATCTTCGGCGCTCTGGAGATGGCCCTGCTCGACCTGGGCCACACGTTCACGCCGGGCTCCGGCGTGGGCCAAGTCATCCGTACGTTCCACGAGGAGGGTCGCTGATGCTCGTCCTGTTCCAGCGGGAGACCTGCCCGGACTGCAAGCCGGTGCGCGAGCTGCTCACCAGGCTCCAGGTGTCCTACATCAACATCAACGTGCCCAAGCCCCGCGAGGAGCGGCACGAACTGATCCGCACCACGGGCAGCAAGTTCATCCCGGCCCTGGTGGACGGCGCCACGATCATCCCGGGCAAACTGCGGGAGAACGCCGACATCATCGCCTACCTCAAGGAGCGCTTCGGCGACCCGGACGCGGTGGCGCCGGAGGCGAAGCAGCCGGAGACCGCCGGGGCCGCGGCGGACCAGCCGGAGCCCGTGGCATGACCTTCGGGCAGCAGGTGCCCGCGAGCACCGCGACACCGCGTGTCGCGGTGCTCGCGGGCACCCCCCAACTGGTGCGCGCGGCCCGCACCCTGGGCATCGAGACCGTCTTCGTGCACGACGCGGCGCGGCCGGCTCCGCCGGTGGCCGCGGAGGCCGACGCGGTCCTCGCCGTGGACCCGGCGGACACCGACGCGCTGCACGCGGCGCTCGCGCCGCTGCACGCCGAACGCCCCTTCGCCCGGGTCCTGTCGCTCACCGAGCGCGGTCTGCTGCCCACGGCCGCGGTCGCCGAACGCCTCGGCCTGCCCGGCAACTCGCTGCACACGGTGGGCCTGTTGCAGGACAAGCGGCGGATGCGGGACCTTCTCAACGCCCGCGGTGTCGGCCCCGTGCGGACCGCCGCCCCGGGCGGCCCGGCCGACCTCGCCGCGTTCTGCCGTACGACGGGCGGGCCGGTCATTCTCAAACCCGCGGCCGGCACCAGCAGTCAGGCCGTCTTCCGGGTGGACGGGCCGGAGGCCGCCGCGGACGTGTGGCGGGCCTTCGAGGCCGCGGGCGGCACCCGGCCGGTCGCCGAGGAGTATCTCGACGGGCCCGAGATCAGCGTGGAGAGCTTCTCCCACGACGGGAAGCACACCGTGCTCGCGGTGACCGACAAGCTGGTGGGTCCCGCGTTCGTGGAGACCGGGCACACCCAGCCGAGCGCCCTGACGGCGCCCGTCCTGGCGGAGGTCGCCGCGCTCGTCCACGCCTTCCTGGACGCCGTGGGCCTGACGGAGGGGCCGGCGCACACCGAGGTCAAGGTCACCTCGAAGGGCCCGCGGATCCTGGAGTCGCACAACCGCATCGGCGGCGACAAGATCCGCGAACTGCTGCGCCGGGTCTACGGCCTGGACGTGGTCGCCCTCACCGTGGGCTGCCCGCTCGGTCTGCTCCGGCCGCCCGTCGAACCGCCCGTCGCCCGCCGGGGAGCGGCGATCCGCTTCCTCACCCCGCCCCCCGGGACGGTCCGGAGCATCTCGCTGCCCCGGACCGGCGCCGAGATCCACCTCGACGTCACGGTCGGCGACCGGGTCCGCCCGGTGCGCAGCTCCCAGGACCGGGCCGGATACGTCATCGCCGACGGCACGGACGCGGCGGACGCCGCCCGGATCTGCGAGGAGCTGGCGGGCCGGGTGCTGATCGAGACGGACGGGTGAGAGCCGTGCGCCATGCCGTCGTGACCGACATCCACGGGGACACCGCCCGGCTGCGGACCGTCCTGGCGGGGATCCGCGCGCAGAACGTGGACCGGGTGGTGTGCCTCGGTGACGTCTTCGAGTGCCGGGTCGGCAAACGCGAGGTCGACGGCTACGCGTTCGGCGGCCGGCTCGCCGACGTCTTCGACCCGGACCCCGAACTGGCCGCGCTCCTGGCCGGGTTCGACGGGGTCCACCTGGTGCGCGGCAACCAGGAGGAACGGATCCGCGCCCTGGTGCCCGACCGGCACCTGCCCCACTGGACCCGCCCGCTGCTCGACGCCCCGCTGGAACACCGCACCGACTTCGCCCTGTACTGCCATGGGCATCCGCTGCCGTGGCGCGAGCTGGAGCCGGGCCGGTGGTGCCCGGCGGACGCCGACTTCCCCGGGCGGGCGCTGGTGCACGGCCACCATCACCGCAGCGCCCTGTACCGGCTGTGGCCGCAGGGCCCCGGCCGCCCGGTGCGGGTGGAGCGGCTGCCCGTACGGTTCGGGGAGCCGGTCCCGCTCGCGGCGGACGGCCGCTACGTCGTCAACGTCGGCTCCGTCACCGCCTGCGACCCGGACCGCGGCCCCTCACCCGTGTGGGCCGTCGTCGACGAGGCCGCCGCCACCGTCACCTACCACCACGCCCCACCGCCCACAGAACCCACCGAGCCCACGGACCTCACGGAACGTACGGACCCTACGGAGATGAAGTGACCCGGCAGGTACTCCTGCTCAACTCGGACAAGCCCGAGGTCGTCGAGGCCCTGGCCCGCCGCCCCGACGTGAGCGTCCGCGTCCTCACCCGCAAGGTGTACGCCGACCTGTACCGGGACCACGAGGTGGCCTACGTCGACAGCTTCGCCGACCTCACCCAGGTCGAGCAGGCGGCGTACGAACTGGCCGCGCACGGCCCGGTCGACCATGTCGTCGCGGCCACCGAGAAGAGTGTCGTGGCGGCAGGCCTGGTCCGCGCCCTGCTCGGGGTGCCCGGTCCCGGCTTCGACCGGTCCCTGTGGGGTGCCCACAAGCGGGCGATGAAGGACACCCTGCGTGCCGCCGGCCTCCCGGTGACGGACTACGCGCAGGCCGCCACGGTCGACGACGTGCCCCGGGCGGCGGAGCACACCGGCTGGCCCGTCATGATCAAGCCGGTGTTCGGCGCCGCGTCCAAGAGCACCTACCGCGTCGACTCCCCCGCGGAGTTCGCCGAGCGGCACCGGTCCGGCGACTTCGCCGACCTCGTGCGGCTCCGGCTGCCCGTCCAGGTGGAGCGCCTGGTGCGGTTCACGCACGAGTACCACTGCGACGGCGTCGTCCACGACGGCGAGGTCGCCCGCGCCGCCGTCTCCCGCTACTTCCTCCCGCCGCTGCGCACCTCGCCGAACCTCAACAGCGGATACGTCGCCGACCAGAGCGACCCGTTCTCGCGCGAGGTCCTGGACCTGCACGACCGGGTGGTCGCCGCGCTCGGCCTGCCCGTCGGGGTCACCCACCTGGAGGTGTTCCGCACGGAAGCGGGCCCGGTGATCGGCGAAGTGGCCGTACGGCCGGGCGGGATGGGCATCTCCCGGATGTGGTGGCACGCCTTCGGGGTCGACCTGTGGGAGGAGTTCGTCCGTGTCTCGACCGGCGAACGGCCCACCGTGCCCGACCGCGCGCCGCACCCCGGCACGATCGGCCGGACCCGGCTGCCCGCCCTGCCCGCCCTGCGGGAACGGGTGCTCGCCGTGCCCGGTGTGCTGGAGGTGCTGACACCCGAGCAGTGCGCGAGCCCCAGACACCTGGAGGCGTACTTCGCGGCCCCGGACGAGACGGCCGCCGAGGCGTTCATCGCGGGGCTGCACGAGATGGCGGAGCCCTCGGCATGACCACCACCCCGCGCGAAGAGCGGCCGGGCAGGGTGCGCGCGCTGCTCGACGCCGGTCTCCCGCCCCCCGGCGAATCCCGGCTGCTCGCCGTCTCCTGGCTGGTCAAGACGGTCGGCAGCGGGCTCTACCTGACCACCAGCACCCTCTTCTTCACCCGGGTCGTCGGCCTGCCCGTGCACCAGGTCGCCTCCGGCCTGACCGTCGCCGGGGTCGTGGCACTGGCCGGTGCCGTGCCGCTGGGCGGGCTCGCGGACCGGTTCGGCCCCCGGCGGACGTACACCGTGCTGCTGGGCGTCCAGTTCGTCACCATGGCCGCGCTGGCCCTCGCCCGCACCTTCCCGGCGTTCCTGACGCTGATCCTGGTCTTCCTCCTCGCCGAGCAGGGCAGTACGGCGGCCCGCGGCGCGCTGGTCGCCACGGTCGGCGAGGGCGCCACGGGGGTCCCCCCGCGCGAGGGCGTTCGAGCGTGGGGGAGGATCCGGCTCCGGGCCTACCTGCGGGTGGTCACCAACGTCGGTATCACCATCGGCGCGGCGGCCTCGGCGCTGGTCATCCAGGCCGACAGCGCGGCCGGGTACATGGCTCTCCTGTGGTGCACGGCCCTGACCTACCCGGGAGCCGCCCTCCCGCTGTGGTGGCTGCGGGCGCGCGAGACCCGGCCGGCGGCGAAGGCGGCGCGTACCGGTTCCGGCTGGCAGGTCCTGCGCGACCGGCGGTACGCCGCCGTCACCCTGATCTGCGGGGTGCTCTCCCTCCAGGCGCAGGTGCTGTCGTTCGCCGTACCGCTGTGGGTGCTCCAGCACACCGAGGCGCCGCCGGTCCTGGTGTCGGGGATCGTCGCCGTCAACACCGTGCTGGTGATCTGCCTGCAGATACGGTTCAGCCGCGGCGCCGAGGACGACGGCCGGGCCGCCCGGATGTGCCGTAACGCGGGCATCGCCCTGTTCGCCGCGTGTGCGCTGGTGGCGTTCACCGGCGGGATGGGCGGCTGGTCGGCGACCGTCCTGCTGCTGCTCTTCGCGGCCGCCCTCACCTTCGGTGAACTGTGGCTGTCGGCCGGGTCGTTCGGGCTCAGCTTCTCGCTGGCGCCGGAGGGCATGCACGGCCAGTACCAGGGCTTCTTCTCCCTGGGCCGGGGCGCCGCGACCGCCGTGGCGCCGGTGCTGATCGCGGTGCTCTGCCTCGGCGACCGCCCACGGGAGGGCTGGCTCGCGCTGGGCGCCCTGTTCGCCGTGGCGGGAGCGGCGGCGCCGTGGGCGCTGCGGGTGCGGGGAGTCGGAGGAGCGGGAGGCGCGGGAGGAGCGGGGGAACCGGCGTCGGCCACGGCATCCGCCACCTCGTCGCCCGCCTCGCCCGGCACCTCGCCCGCGAACTCGTCCGGCACCTCGTCGACCGCCGCGGAATGACGGTCCGTCAGCGGACCGCGGGCTCCTCGGCCCTGGGCACCGCGTCCCCATCCGTATCCGCATCCGCGTCCGCCGCTTGGACGACCGGCGTCGGCACCGGTTTCGGCACCGGTTTCGACCCCGATCGCGGTGTGCCGTGCGCCGCCATGATCCCGGCGATGACCAGCACCGCCCCGAGCGGCTGGTTCCAGCTCAGCCGCTCGTCCAGCAGGATCACGCCCGCCGTGACACCGACGACCGGCGTGAGATAGGTGACGGCGGCGGCGTTCACCGCGCCCCACGCCTGCACGATGTTGTTGTTCCACAGATAGGCGAGCCCGGTGCTCAACGCCCCCAGCGCCAGCATGCTCAGCGCGATGGGCGTGTCGATCCGGGGCGTGGACGTCGCGAGCCAGGGTGTGGCCACCAGCATGACGGCCGCGCCGATGGTGACCTGGACGAAGGCGACGCTCACCGCCGGCAGCCCGAGCGGGCTGATGAAGCGGCGCAGGTAGACGAAGGCGACGCCGTAGCAGGCGGTGGCGCCCAGACAGGCCAGCTCGGCCGTGAGATGACCGCCGCCACCGGTCAGGCCGCCCGGCCCGATCAGCACCAGGACCCCGGCGAACCCCGCGAGCAGGCCCGCCGTACGGCGTCGGTCGAGCCGCTCGTCCGCCAGCGCGACCGTGCCGACCGCGAGGGTCAGCAGCGGGGTGGTGGCGTTGAGGATGCTCGCCATGCCGGAGTCGAGGTGCTGCTCGGCCCAGGAGAACAGCAGGAAGGGCACGACGCACAGCAGGACGGACACCACGGACAGCCGCAGCCAGAGCCCGGGGTCCCGGGGGATCCGGCTGCGGGTCACCGCCATGACCGCGCAGAGCGCCAGCGCGCCCAGCACCAGCCGGCCCCACACCACCTGTCCGGGCGTCAGCCCGTCCAGCGCGACCTTGATGAACAGGAAACTCGAACCCCACGCGCACGCCAGCGCGACGAACTGTGCCCCGATCCGCACGCGCAAGCCGACGCACCCCCCTTGATGTCGGTGTCGATGTCCGTATCGATGTCGATGTCGGTGCCCGGCGCGGGCACCGGTGCCCGCGCCGGTCTCGCTACTGCGCGAGGGGCGCCACCGTGGGCGCCACGATCCGTACGTAGTCCTCCGTGGCCATGACCACCGACCGGTCGAGCCGGCCCGCGTTGAAGGCGATCTCCTCGTGGGCGGCGAGGAACTCCGCGTCCACGACGACGGGCAGCGCGCCGGTCAGCGACAGGGGCGGAATGGCGCCGACCACACAGCCGGTGAGCTGCTCGGCCAGTTCCGACGGGGCGAACCCGCCCTTCTTGCCCTCGACCGCGGCGACGACCTTCTTCAGATCCGCACGCCGGTCACCGGCGAGCACGGCCAGCACCGCCGGGGCCTCGATCCCCTTCACCCGGCACACCAGCGCCTTCGCGCCCTGCGCCACGGTCGTGCCGCGTACCGCGGAGACCTCCTCGGAACGCCCCTCGGCCGGGTGCTCGACCACGCGGTACCTGGCCTTCTCCCGGTCGAGAAGGTCGACGATCTGCTCGAAGGGAGTCTCGACGGAACTCTCGACAGCGCTCTCAACGGAACTCAACTGCGGCCTCCCACGGCCTCGGCGGGCGTACGGCCACGGAGCGGGGTCGCGTAGCACCGCTCCAGCCGGCTGACGAAGGTGTCGACGAAGGACGGCGGTGCCTCGGTCCAGGACCGCCAGTCGCGTGTCGCCTCCGCAAGGTACGACATGCGCCGCACGTGCTTCCAACTGCCGTCACCCGTAGGTGAATTGAGATCGACGGGCAGATGGGCGCGGAGCGCCTCCAGATAGTCGGCGTAGACCCCGCTGCCGAAGTTCACCCGGGCCACGCCGTGGGCCGGCAGGGACGCGAGGTCGACCCGGGAGAGCGAGCTGCCGCCGTGTACGACGAGCGCGCGGCCGGAGCCGCCCAGGACACCGGTGAGGGCCCGGACCAGCCCGTGGTCGATCGCCGCGTACCGGTGCTCGCGTGCGGGCGAGGTCGCGAAGACCTCGTCCCACAGTTCGGTCTTGCGCCGGGCCTTGGCCAGCCGCCGTTCCAGCCACTCCCTCTCCAGGGCATCGAGGAGCGGCCGTTGGAAGACCGGGACGCGGGCGCGGGCCTCGCGGAACACGGCGTCGAGCCGCGGCCCGGCATCCGCCCCGCCCCCGCCTCCCTGTGCGGGTCCGTGTACGTCTCCTTCGGTGGTGGCCCGGCGGGCCAGCGCGGCCACCAGCCGGTGCTCGGCCGAGTAGCCGGGCAGCCCGGCGTCCGTGAGGTCCTTCTCGACGCGCGCGCAGGCCTCGGCGAAGGCGTGCAGGTCGTCGCCGGTGGCCCGGTCGTCCATCAGACCGACCTCGGCCAGGGACCGGCGGGTGGCGGCGAAGCCGTAGTCGAAGCTGTGGAACTGGCCCACGTGCGCCCCGACCAGGTCGAGGTCCGTGTCCTCGACGAACCGGGTGAAGTCGCTCGTGGTGGTCTTGTTCCACTTGCGCAGTCCGGCCCCGTCGATGGAGCCGATCTCGCCCTCGACAAGGACGCCGTACCGTCGTGCCAGGTCCGTGGCCGCGTTGGTGAACAGCACGTTCTGGTGCAGCGTACGACCGGATCCGTCGACCATGACCGAGTCGAACCCGGCCTCGCAGGCGGCCTGGATCACCTCGTAGTCGTCGGCGTGGTCGAGATGCAGCCGCAGCCGCGAACCGAGCGCGGTGTTGAGCCGGTCGACGTCCTGCTGGAGCGTCCGGAAGACCTCGGCGACGGCGGCGACCGGACCCCGGCCGGCCCGGTCCGCGACGAACAGCAGGGCTTCCTGCGGCGAGATCTCGCAGTACACGTCCCGCCGGGTGCGCGCCGAGAGCAGGGCGTACGGCAGCAGCATCGAGGGGTGCTTCACGTTGAAGTTCGGCACGGTCCCGGCCCAGCGGGCGGGCGCTGCCAGGGCCTCCCCCGCCGGTGCCGTGCCCGGCCGCCGGTTGCGCAACTCCCAGTGGTACTCGCGCCGGACGCGCTGCACCTCGGAGAGGAAGTCGGGCAGGTCCGTGTCACCGGGCGAGAGGGTGCGCACCAGCGGTCCGAGGGCCCGGGGGTCAAGCGCCCGGGGGTCCTCGACCATGAACACCACGCCGAGCAGCGGGTCGTCGCGGCGCAGCGCCTCGGTGCGGCGGGCCGCCCAGGACATCGCGGCCAGGCCGCTGACCGGGAGTTCCTCGCAGACGAACGCGACCGACTGCGCGGCGAGGGTGCCGAGCACCCGCTCGCAGGACAGCCGCTCGTCGGCGATGACGGTCCGCAGTTCGAGGCGCTCCAGCAGCGGCCGGGCCCATTCGGTGTGCCAGACCTCGGCGCCGACCACGGCATGCGGGACGTCCCGGGGCCGGGTCCGCCCTCCGGCACCGAGCACGCCGGGCGGGAGCGGGGGGCGGGGAATGACGCGGGACATGGGGTTCTTGGGGCCCTTGGAGGCCGCGGGGGCACCGGGTTTCGCCGCGCCGGCCGGAACCCCGCCGCTCGCACGTGTCACCGTACCGACCTGGTTCGCCGGAGCCACCGCGGCCACCGGAACCGTGGAGGGCGGCACGTTCACCGGAGCCGCCGAGGGCGGCACGCTCACCGTGTCCACCACGTTCTCCGTGCTCATCGGAACACCTCCCCCAGCAGACGGGCCGCGGCCGGCGAGTCGACGTAGGCGTCGAAGGAGTAGGCGAGCCGGTCCAGCGGGTGGTGCTGGAGGAGGTCGGCGACCTCCGCGCGGACCGCGGTGGGCTCGGCGCGGCGGAGTACGACCTTCGCCACCAGCCGGGCCACCTCGCGCATCTCCGCCTCGCGCAGCCCGCGCCGGGTCATCGCCTGGACGCCGAGCCGCAGCCCGTGCAGCCCGTTGGCGCCCGGCACCTCGATGTTGGTGGTGCGGATGCCGGCGTGCGCGAGGTCGCCCAGGGACAGCCGCAGGGAGTCGGCGGCCGACCCGGTGATGAGGTGCACCTGGTGGGTCTCGGTGAACCCGAAGGACTCCCCGGAGACCCGTACCCCCTCCTCGTGCAGGGCGTGCGCGAGGGCCTTGGCGTTGGCGACGATCTGACGCGCGTAGTCGTGGCCGTAGAGGGCGATCTCGGACAGCGCGATGTACATCGGAGCGATCAGCTCGGCGTGCGAGTTGCTCTGCATCTGCGGGCAGACCCAGTCCGACACCGCCCGGAGCTTGGGGTGGTCGGCGTCCCGGAAGGCGATGTACGCCTTCTGCGGCCCGGCGATCGTCTTGTGGGTGTTGCCGTGCACGGCGTCCGCGCCGAGCAGCGTCGGCTGCGGCAGCACCCCGCCGGCGATCAGGGCGCCGTCGTGGCTGGCGTCGTAGGCGAGGAAGACGCCCTCGGGCAGTGCGGCCCTGATCTGCGCGAGCGGCTGCCAGCGCAGCTTGAACGACTGGTCGAGGATGACGAGTTTGATCTCCGGGTGCTCGGCGCACAGCGTGGCCAGCCGGTCCACGTCGATGAGCAGGGTCCGGTCGACCATCGGCAGGTGGTACGTGTTGACGCCGGCCGCGGTGGCCAGTGACTCCAGGGCGAAGTGGCCGCCGTCCTTGTGCGCGAAGTGCACGAAGCCGTCGCCGCGTCCGCAGGTGCCGAGCAGCACGGCCTGTTCGGCGACCGAGCCGCCGTTGGGCCGCCAGTCGAAGGTGGCCGACTCGAAGAGCTGCCGGCCGATGCCGGTCAACTTCCCCACCAGGGACGCGTTCGCGCCGGAGTCGGGGAAGGCCCACTCGCCGGCGTCGGTCGGATACGGCGGGGCGAACTCGTAGAAACCGCCCTGCAGTCCGCTGCCGAGCATCCGTACCAGTTTGCTCGGGTAGTTCTCGCTGGCCGTGAGGCTCAGGTGCTGCTCACGGTAGGTGTTGTCGAGCACGAAGTCCGAGGAGAGCCGCTCCAGGAGGTGGGCGACCCGGTCGTCCGACCAGACCTGGCCGAACCCGCCGCCGTCACCCCCGGAGGCCTCCTCGATGATGCCCTCGGCCGCTACGACCGCCGCCTGTGCCTCGTCGTCCACCAGACCGACGCCGCTGTCTTGTTCTGCCGCGCGCATGAATCAACCCCCGCTGCATGCCGGAAAGAACCCAAAGAAGGGAGAGAAAGGAAAGGAAGACGCGAAGGAGGTGAGGGGCGACACCCGCGCACGACACTGTGCGAGGCAGTACGCCGGGCCCGCCGGACCATGCCGGACGCAGCCGTCGATGTTCTGCTACGAGCCTCCCCCGAACCCAGCTCTCCGGGGCTCGTCCCGGAGGCGTCGACACGTCAACCCGGCCGACTGTACCGGCCGAAGATCAACTCCGGTCGGCGAAATCAGGCCGCTCTCCACGCCCGCCCTACCTGCGGAAACCACGCTCTGTGGAAAGTGCGTAACGCAGACAAGACCTACCAAGAGGTCCGGCCGGGCGGCCCGAATTTCACGCCGAATGCCCCCTCGGTGCGATACGTACGGAATGCCCCGCGGGGCACCCGAAGTCCCGCCCCCGGCCTGACTGGAATTCGCCCTACCCGACGTGTCCTAAAGGCGCAGCAGCCGCTGGGTGATCTCCCGGTACTGGCGCAGCGCGAGCCGGAGTTCGGCGGCCTGCTCCTCGGGGTCCTGCGCGTCGGCGCTCTGCGCGTCGAGGTCCCGTGCTTCGAGACCCTGCGTTTCAAGGCCCTGCGCTTCAAGACTCTGCGCGTCGAGGTCCGGTGCCTCGGTGTCCGGGAGTCCGGGATCCCGGGGGCCGGCCTCCTGCTCCTCCCAGCGCGCGCGGAGGGCGCTCCGCTGCGCGGCGAGGGCCTCCACAAGCTGCGCGACGGCGTCGTCGTAGGCGCCCTCGGCCTCTTCCAGCGCCTCACGCGGGGTGTCGGCGAAGTGGTTGAGGGCCCGCCCCAGGCGCTGGACGATCTTCTCCCGCTCGCCCGGCGGGACCAGCGGTTCCGGGCCGGAGGCCCGGCGTTCGGTACGGCCGGCGGACCGGTCCGGGAGCTGCTGGGCGCGTGACTGGTCGTACATCATCGGTGCCGCTTTCCTGTACGTCGTGTCGTGTTACGTCGTGCCGGGTCCTCCGCAGCGGCATGGCTCTGAGCCGTGCCGCCAGTCAACGTCCGACGCCGACCCGTGTCAACGCGGGGTCGGTTACTGTGCGCGAATGTCAGACGCGCGTTCGCCCGGCGGCTACCGGACGGGCGGCCTGTGGGCCACGGTGGGGATCTCGCTCGGTGTCCTGGTGGTCGGTTCGATACCGGCCCTGTTCGGCATGCTCGAATTCGACGAGCGGTGCGCGCAGGGACTGACCCGGGGCCCCGGGGAATTCCTGCGGACCCGGTACGAGGCGTTCCCGCCGGCCACCGTCTGCGAGTTCCAGCACGGAGAGATCGCGTCCACAGGCGGCAGAGGCGCACTCAACCTCGTGCTCTGGGCCGCCTTCCTGACCCTGGTCGTCTGCCTGTTCGTGGCCCTGGTCGCGGAGTGCTGCGACCCACCGCTGGGCAGCGCCCTGGTGGTCCCGACGTCCAGGACCGAGAAACTCCGCCGCACCGGAGCAGCGGCCCTCGTGACCAGCTCCGTCTTCCTCATGTTCTACGCCCTGACCGGCTGGAGACTCCTCAGCGGCCCGTCCTCGGCCTGCGCCGCCGGGGCGGACTGGGGAACCGATCCGCCCAGGACCCTGAGTCACAGCTTCTTCCCGCCCCAGGCGACCTGCCGGTACAGCAGCGGCCTGACCCGCCGGATGAACCCCGACTGGATGGCCTCCCTGACCGTCGAACTGGCCGTCCCCGCCCTGCTGGCCGCCCTCGCCTTCACCCTGGCCTGGCGCCGCCGGGCAGCGGAACGCCGAGCGGCGCGGCAGGCACCGCGGGCCGGGGCGACCGTCCCCGAGAACGCCACGAGCCCCGGTCCAGACGTGGTCTGAACCGGGGCTCTGCCGTAGGCACTGGTGGTTCGGGACAGTTGGTCGGTGTCCGGAACCACCGGGTCAGGCGGTGGTGATGTTCTCCGCCTGCGGGCCCTTCTGGCCCTGGACGACGTCGAACGTCACGGCCTGGCCCTCCTGAAGCTCACGGAAGCCCGAGGAGTTGATCGCGGAGTAGTGCGCGAAGACGTCCGGGCCGCCGCCGTCCTGGGCGATGAAGCCGAAGCCCTTCTCCGCGTTGAACCACTTCACAGTTCCCGTAGCCATAGTCATGCCTTCCAGTCGATGAACGTCTCCCCCTCCATAGGGGGAGACGGAGGTGATCGCCCTGGTCCCTGCGGCACAGCACAGCAAAATGCCCACACCTAAGGCGTGGGCAAGGGGAACTCCGAACCACGACAGCTGACACAGACGCTACCTGTCCGCACACGTCATCACCACAGAAATCTCCCGCGTCGTATTCCGGCCACGCGGGTGGGTGATGGCCCGCCGGTGCCGGCGGGCACGCTCACCTCAGGTCGCAGCCGACGCGTTGGACGGTCCTTCGGCGCGACGGTATTCGGCGTTGATGCGCTGGGCTTCTTCGAGCTGGTCTTCGAGAATGATGATCCGGCAGGCGGCCTCGATCGGGGTGCCCCGGTCGACGAGTTCCCGCGCGCGGGTCGCGATGCGCAGTTGGTAACGGGAGTAGCGGCGGTGGCCGCCCCCCGAGCGCAGCGGAGTGATCAGCCGTGCTTCTCCGATGGCGCGGAGGAAGCCGGGAGTGGTGCCGAGCAGTTCGGCGGCCCGGCCCATCGTGTAGGCGGGGTAGTCGTCGTCGTCGAGACGGCCCAGCGACTCGTCTGCTGTCATCTCACCTCTCTGTGGAACGCGTAGAGGGGCCTTGGTGCCGTACGGCACCAAGGCCCCGAAGGAACTGCAAACACCATCTGCCGGCCCTACTGCTGCGCCGGCCTTCTGTTTCCGCACGGCCGTCCGACACTTCGACGGGGGTGCGGGGATCGCGAATGTGTGACCGGAGACCACCTCACTATCGATGTCCTGCGGTACCCGGGCTCAGATGTCCGCCCGGGCGATCCTGATGGCGCTCGACTCCTCCGTTCTTCCCTCTGAAACTCACTACTTACCGAACGTGAACTGCTGGTACTGCCACCGCGTCGATCGCGGTCCTGCTCATGGCGGCCCCTGATCACCGCGGGCCACCCGGTCCGGCCGTCAGTCCCGTCGCCGTCCTACGAAAAACTGGCTTCGAGACTCCACCGCCGCACCGTCCTACGTGTACTGCTGCCCGACAGTTCGTGTCTGCCGGGCCTCGCTCGATCTCGGCTACAAGAGAAACAGTAATGATCCGAACGCCCAATGTCTACTCCAGCAAGAACAGATTTTGGTGGGCCCGACGATGAGGTATCCACCCTCGGCCGGCCTTCGGGCATCCGCGCACGTCGATGGGCTGTCACCACCGGTCACCCGGGGCACCGTCGTGCCGTGCGGCGAAGAGCCCGCCGCCGTCGGCGCTGTCACGCGGGCGGATCCGGTGCGGGTGACCGCAGTGGTCCCGGCCGGCGGCGAACCCGCCCCGGACGACCCGGCCGACACACCGCCCCGGACATCCGCCGGCCATGCCGTATCGGATGCCCCCGAGGACGGGGCCGCCCCGACACCTGCGCGGCTTGGTCGTCCGGCCGGTTGTCCAGGAAGGTACAGCCATGGCACACACGCAGAGCGCACCCGACGGTTCCACCGAGGCAGCCAGGAGCGCGGGATCTCAGGACGCGGAGGGCCGGGAGGGCGTCAGTGGACTCCTCGACGATCGGGCCCGGCGCACGAGACGCCGGCTGGAGCGGCTCATAGGGATCGCGGCCACGGAAGGCAACGCGCTGCTCCCCTTGCGCAACGGGGACGAGATCTTCGGCGCCATGCTGGGCCGGATCCGTTCCGCCCGGCACACCGTGGACATGATGACGTTCGTGTACTGGAAGGGGGAGATAGCCCAGCGGTTCGCCGACGCGCTCGCGGAGCGGGCGCACGAAGGAGTGCGCGTACGGCTGCTGTTGGACGGTTTCGGGAGCCGGCTCATCGAGAAGGACCAGTTAGAGGCGATGGAGCGGGCCGGGGTGCAGGTGGCCTGGTTCCGCAAGCCGATGTATCTGTCTCTGCTGAAGCAGAACCATCGCTGTCACCGCAAGGTCCTGGTCGTCGACGAGGAGACCGCCTTCACCGGTGGCGTCGGCATCGCCGAGGAGTGGTGCGGCGACGCTCGCAACCCTGACGAATGGCGTGACACCCACGTCCAGGTGAGTGGCCCCGCGGTGGACGGGCTGGCCGCCGCCTTCGCCCAGAACTGGGCCGAGTCCCACAACGAACTCTTCGACGACCGCGACCGGTTCACCGACCACACCCCCCAGGGCGATGCCGTGGTGCAGGTGGTGCGCGGCTCGGCCAGTTTCGGCTGGCAGGACATGCAGACCCTGCTCCGCGTGGTGATCGATACGGCGGAGGAGAGAATCAGGCTGGCCACCGCCTACTTCGCACCCGACGCGTACTTCATCGAGCTGCTGTGCGCCGCGGCCCGCCGGGGGGTCGAGGTGGAGATCCTGCTGCCGGGCCCGTACACCGACAAGCGGGTGTGCCAACTGGCGGGCCAGCACTACTACGAGGATCTCACCGAATGCGGGGTGAAGATCTACCAGTACCAGCCGACGATGCTCCACACCAAGGTCGTCACCGTCGACAGGGCCACGGCGCTCATCGGCTCGACGAACTTCAACCGTCGCTCTCTCCACCACGACGAGGAAGTCATGCTCGCCGTACTGGACCCCACGTTCACCGCGACGCTGGACCGTCACTTCACGGAAGACCTGAAGCACAGCGAACTCATCGGTGCCGGACGGTGGAAGCGACGCGCGCTGCTCCAACGCGTCAGGGAGACGGCCGTCCTACCGATCCGACGCTTCCTCTGACCTGTCCGGCGGCCTCGACGCGCACCCCGACCGGCCCCGTCTCCGGACCTGCGGGGCGGGCGGCGGACGGCACCCCACGTCGGCGTTCACGCCCGCTGCCGGCCTGGACCGGTAACGAATCCGGGAGGGGCGATCCAAGACCATGGCGTGGTCGGCGGAGACCTGGGCACACGGAGGGGGCACGGCAGGGAGCTGCCGGCCGCCGACAGCGCGGCCGACCGGACTCTCTGCCCCACACCGAGGAATCTGAAGATCGGAACCGAAATGATTGTGCTTGGCGCCATCCTGCTCATCATCGGCATGCTGGTCGGTATATCGCTGCTGACCACCGTGGGCGGAGTGCTCGTCGTGGTCGGCGCGGTGCTCTGGATTCTCGGGGCGAGCGGTCGCAAGATCGGCGGACGCAAACACTACTTCTAGTACTCCGGCAGTACGGAGCTAGCCCCAGGAGCGGGCAAGGGCACTTCTGACGGCTCTTGAAACGGCCTGGGGGGGGGTGACCGACGCCATCGACGACACCTCGTCGCGCTCGGCCGAGTGCACGCCGGCCACACAGCCCGGGTACGGCGACATGCACGGCCGCTGCATCCAGACCAAGGACCTCCACCTCCCCCACAGCGGTGGCCTGCTGCTCCCACGTCGGTGCGACATGCGCCGGATCCGCCGAGGTTCTCGTAGTGGTCGCACAAGGCGGAGCCGGGCGGTCACCCCGTGGGTGGCCGCCCGGTCTCATTCGTCTCTGCCCTCTCGGGCCGGCGACGGGCCAGCACGCGATCATGAAAGAGCCCCAAAACGGGCGCGCCCCCAGCTCGAAGTGCCTCTGAGCTGGGGGCGATTGCGTAGGCCCTGTGGGACTCGAACCCACAACCAATGGATTAAAAGTCCACTGCTCTGCCAATTGAGCTAAGGGCCCAGGCGATGTTGCCTCCCCGAGCATAGCCGGAGGAGGCCGTGTCTCCGATCGGGTATCGGGGACACGGCCCTGTCGGCCGGTGGATCACCGGTGGATCACTGGCCGATCGGCACGGGATCACACGCGGATCGGCACAGGATCATCCACGGATGGTGGGCGAAGTGCTACGGATCGACCGGTTCGGGGGCGTTCACACGGGCCGCCGCCAGGGAACGGGTCCGTTCGTGGTCGGGGTTGAGGAACCAGTGGCGGGCCGAGGCCAGCCACCAGGTCGCGGCGAAGCCGAGGACGACGAGGACGGCGACGGGGGCGTAGTTGAACGTCTCCCAGGTGACCGGGGAGACCTGCGGCAGCATGAACAGGATCGTGATGACGCCGACCCACGCCACCGACACCACCCCCACGACCCGGGACCAACGGCCCAGGTGCCACGGCCCGCGGACGAAGTCCTCCCCCTTGCGTAGCCGCAGCAACGTCGGGATGACGTACGCGATGTACAGGCCGATCACGGCGATCGACGTCACCGCCGCGTATGCCGTCACATTGATCAGGTAGGGCAGGCCCAGGACCAGTGCGGCGCCGGCCGCGAGCCACACCGCGGCGACGGGGGTGCGGGTGCGCGGGCTGACCGTGTGCCAGACGTGGGAGAAGGGCAGCGCGCCGTCGCGCGAAAACGCGTAGATCATGCGGCTGTTGGCCGTCACCGAGGCCATGCCGCAGAACAACTGCGCCCCGATCACGACCAGCAGCAGCAGCTTGCCCGCCGTCGCGCCGAGCGCGTCCAGCAGGATCTGGGCGGGCGGCGCCCCGGTCGGGGACGCGAGGGCGCCGTCGTACGACTGGATCGCGAAGGTGAAGCCCAGGAGGAGGACGAAGCCCGCGATCCACGACGTCCAGATGGACTGCACGATCCCCTTCGGGCCCGCCGTCGACGCGTCGTGCGTCTCCTCGGTCATGTGGGCCGAGGCGTCGTACCCGGTGAAGGTGTACTGGGCCATCAGCAGGCCCAGCAGCACCACGTACATCCCGCTGCTCCAGCCCGTGTTGTTCACGAACTCGCCGAACACGAAGGACGCCGACTGGTGGTGGTCGGGGACGAAGGTGAGCGCGCCGACGATCACCGCGACGCCGATCACGTGCCACCAGACGCTCACGCTGTTCAGCAGGCCGACGATACGGACGCCGAAGGTGTTCAGCAGTCCGTGCAGCACCAGGATGCCCGCGAAGAGCAGGACCGTCCGGCCCGGTGTCACCTCGAAGTCGAACTGGAGGTTCAGATACGCGCCGAGGAAGGACGCCGCCCCGAAGTCGATGCCCGCGGTCACGGCGACCTGGCCGAGCACGTTGAACCAGCCCGTGAACCAGGCCCAGGCGGCCGCGGTCCGGGCGGGGGCCAGCCGGTGTGCCCAGAAGTACAGGCCCGCCGACGTCGGGTAGGCCGAACAGATCTCGGCCATCGCCAGTCCGACGAACAGCGTCATCAGACCGACCGCGACCCAGCCCCACATGATCACGGCCGGGCCGCCCGTGTTCATGCCGAAGAGGTAGAGGGTCAGGCAGCCCGACAGGACCGAGATGATCGTGAAGGACACCGCATAGTTGGAGAACGCCGACATGCGGCGGGCGAGAACCTGCGTGTAACCGAGCTGGGCCAGCCGCTCTTCATCAGAGAGCCCACTCGCTTTGGCGTCATCTGTCATGTCCCCAGCGATTCCCACCCCAAGGGCGTGACACACGTCACAACTTGGCTAGAAAGGGCCCCTTGCGGCCCCGCCGACCGAGAAGGGCCCGTACGACCGAAGTCGTACGGGCCCTTCTCGGATCAGCTCACTCGGCGTCGGCCGCCGAACGGTCGGCCGTCGCGCCGCTCAATCAGCCGTTGCGCTTCCAGCGCGGCTTGTCGTCACGACGTCCGAAGGACGACGAGCCGGTGCCACTGCCGGTACCGGTGCCGCGGTGGTCGTCACGACGGCCGTAGGGGCGGTCGTTGGAGGCACCGGAGCGGAAGCCCGGGCGGTCGCCCTGACGGTCACGGTTGAACGGGCGGTCGCTGCCGCGGTGTCCGCCACGCTCGTCCCGACGCTCGAAGGGGCGGGCCGGACGGTCGTCCCGGCGAAAGCCACCGCGGTCGGCGCCACGGTCGTTGCCGCGGTCGGTGCCGCGGTTGTCGTCCCGGCGCTCGAAGGAGCGGGGGGCGCCGCCACGGTTGTCGTCACGACGGTCGTCGCGGCGGAAGCCGCCACCACGGTTGT